>DASZHU010000347.1:0-17680 GCA_035937605.1 Acidimicrobiales bacterium
CCTTGCGTTCACACTGGCTGGATTCGGGATGTGCATCGCGCCGAGACTCGTGCTTCCCGCGCGGCTACCCCGCCTGAAGGCCTGACGAGGAGCATTCATGGCAATCGAGTCCGCTCGCCCTGTCGATGACGACCCGCCCGACCCCGCGTTGTTCTGGCGCTGGGTCGGCAAAGCCACTCGACCCGTCGTCGGGTGGGTGCTGCTCGCATTGTCGGCACTGTTCATTCTGTTCGGCTGGATCGGAGTATCCGGCACCCCGGTCGTTGCCAAGCAGATCCCGTACGTCGTGTCGGGAGGGATCGCCGGTGTCTTCCTCGCGGTCTTCGGCGCGTATTTCCTCGGCACCGAGGAGCTACGCAAGGACTCGGGTCGGCTCGATCGGCTCGAGCGAATGGTGGTCGAGCTCCACCAGGCGTTGCTGACGCGTGACGATGCGCCGTCGGGTCCCGATCAGTCCGTGGATGCGGCCCCAGGCAACGGTCGGGCATATGTCGCCCTCGCGGGATCGGACATCTACCACCGACCCGAATGCTCGATGGTTGCTTCGAAGTCGAGCTCGGCGATGCTCGCGCCATCGACGATCCGGCGGCGGAACCTGTCGCCGTGTCCGCTGTGTGAGCCATCGCTGGTTGACGCGCCGTAATTCGTGCACTACGTCCAGATCATCCTCATCGGCATCTTTGCCGGTTCGGTCTACGCCATCGGGGGCACCGGCATCGTGCTCACGTACAAGGCGACGGGCGTCTTCAACCTCGCGCACTTCACCATCGGGCTGTTCTCCGCCTATCTGTTGTGGCAGATGAACGGGGTGTGGAAGATCCCCCTGTGGATCTCTGCACCGTGCGTCCTCCTCGTCGTCGGGCCGGGTATCGGCGTGCTCCTGGAGCGCTTCGTGTTCCGATCGTTGCAACGTCGGCGGGCGAGCACCTCTGAGAAACTGGTCGCCAATCTCGGCGTGCTCGTGCTGTTCTTCGGCCTCGTCTTCTTCATCTGGGGCGGCGAGACGCGGGGCAACAACAAACAGCCCGTGCCTCGGCTGTGGCCACAACATCACTACGACATCGGAAGCCTCGGCTTCGACACGCAACAGATCGCGTTCTTCGCCGCGGTCGTACTCGTCGCTGTCGCGCTCTACGTGCTGTTCCGGTTCACCTATCTGGGGACGCAGATCCAGGCCGTGGTCGACCGCCGCGAGTTGGCGGAGCTGTCGACGATCGACGCCAATCGCGTCGCCATGGTGGCGTGGGCGATCGGTTGCGGGCTCGCGGCGTTGACGGGCGTGCTGCTGGCGGGTCAGGACGCGGCGCTCTCGCCGATCCGGATCATCTTCTTCGGCATCGAGATGATCGGCGTCGCGGTCGTTGCCCGCCTCGTGAGCCTGCCTGTCGCGCTCTTGTCCGGGTTGCTGCTCTTCGGCGTGGCGCATGACTTGCTCGACAGCTTCGATCCGTTTGGCGCGACGGGAGTGCTTCACGACTACTACCGCCAGCTGGTCGGCAACTGGTCGGTGGTACTGCTCTTCGTCGCGCTCATCGCCTATCGAACACTCGACGAGCTGGGTGAGTCCGTGCCGACCGGCCAGGGCATCGTCGCGTCGGACATCGGCCGGCGCACGGGGATGCGCCCGTCGAACGTGATCGGCGTCCTGGTGGTCGCGGGTGCCGCGATTGCATTGCCACTGTTTCTCAGCGACATCAACATGACCTACGCGCAGCAGATGATCGCGCTGGTCGTGATCTTCACGTCGATCGTGTGCATCACGGGCTTCTCCGGTCACATCTCACTTGGGCAGGCGTCGATGGCGGGACTGGGGGCGTTCTTCACCGCGCGCGCCGTCAACGCCCTTCACCTTCCGGTGATCATCGCGATGCTGGTCGGAGCAGGGGTAGCCATGCTCGCCGGCCTCCTCGCCGGCTTCCCCGCGCTGCGTCGCAAGGGCTTGTTTCTCGGCCTCACCACACTGGGGCTCGGCCTGCTCATCTACGAGCTCGTGTTCAACTCCAACCTGTTCACCGGCGGCACGTTGCAGGGCCTCGCTATCCATCGACCGTCGTTGTTCGGCATCGCACTGACGTCGCAGAAGAGCTTCTACTTCTTCGAGTTGGTCGTCGCCGCGCTTGCGCTCCTTCTTGCGAACAACCTTCGGAGCGGGCGGCTCGGCCGCATCCTCGGAGCGATGCGCGACTCGGAGACGGCGGCGAAGGCGATCGGCATCGACTTGCGCCGCTACAAGCTGTTCATCTTCGCGGGCAGCTCCTTCATCGCGGGTCTCGGCGGCGCGCTGCTGTCGATGGCCAACGGTGCGTGGGACGTCAACCAGTTCAATCCTGTGTTCAGCCTGTTCTGGTTCGTTGCCATCACCGTGGCGGGCATCTCGAGCCTCGGCGGCGCGGTACTCGCCGCGGTCATCTTCGTGATGCTGCCGCTCGCGATCCACCAGGACATCCAAGCGTCGGTGTTCTTCCTCGGCATCGGCGCGCTGTTCCTCGGCCGGCTCCCGGGCGGGCTCATCGGAGTACTTCGGCGCATCCCGCCGGCGTTCACTCGCGCCGCGCGCGCTGAGTACGAGCGAATCCAGGAACGGGCGCACAAACCCGTTCCCGAGCCCGCGGCCGGGCTTCGGCCGACGGCCTTCGCGTACCGGGTTCTCGGTCGCAACAACGGCAACGGCTCCGCAGCCGCGCGGTCGGAGGTCGTGAAATGACGGGGGACCGCGGGGGCTTGCTGGTGGCCACGGAGATCTCGAAGCGGTTCGGCGGCCTGGTCGCGCTCAACGCGGTGTCGCTCGAAGTACCGCCGCAGCAGATCACGTCGCTCATCGGCCCGAATGGCGCCGGCAAGACCACCTGCTTCAACGCGCTCACCGGCCTCGACCGCCCCGACACCGGCACCGTGTTCCTCGGCGACCGCGACATCACCCGCATGGAGACATTCGCCCGCGCTCGGCTCGGCATGGGCCGCACCTTCCAGCGGCTCGAGGTCTTTGGCGGCATGAGCGTGCGGGAGAACCTGCAGGTGGCCGCGGAGGTCGCACTCGACCGGCACGCGTGGCGCGATGCGTTCACGTTCCGCCACCGCACGTTGCCCGAGGTGCGCCGGGTCGTCGACGAGGCCCTCGACCTCGTCGGTATCCGTGCGGTAGCCAGCGAGCTGGCGGGGTCGCTGCCGACCGGCACTCTCCGCCTCGCCGAGCTCGGCCGCGCGCTGTGCACGCAGCCGACTGTGCTGTTGCTCGACGAGCCGAGCAGTGGGCTGGACACACGCGAGACGACGGAGTTCCAACGGGTTTTGCAGATCGTGGCCGACCGTGGGATGGCGGTGCTGCTCATCGAGCACGACGTCGACCTGGTGATGGCGGTCTCGAACTGGATCTACGTCTTGGACTTCGGCTCACTCATCGCGCAGGGGGGTCCGCGAGATGTGAGCAACGATTCCGCCGTGCGCGCCGCATATCTGGGTACCGACGAATCCGATCTGAACGATGCCGGCCGCGCTCGAGCTTGACGGCGTCGTCGCCGGCTACGGCCGGGTCGAGATCCTCCACGGGGTCTCGCTCGCCGTGCCCGAGGGTGCGGTCGTCGCGCTCCTGGGGCCGAACGGCGCCGGCAAGACGACGACGCTGCGGGTGATCTCCGGCACGGTGACGCCGACCAAAGGCGCGATTCGTCTCGATGGCCGCCGCATCAGGGGCCGAGCGCCGAGTGCCATCGCCAGGCTCGGAGTCGCGCTCATCCCCGAGGGGCGCGGCATCTTCCCGTCGCTCAGCGTCAAGGACAACATCGAGATCGCCGTGCGATCCGCGCGGCCCGCGTCGGCGAGCGGACGTCGAGCCGGCTACAACCGGATCGTCGAGACCTTTCCTCGGCTCGGCGAGCGTCTCGGCCAAGCGGCGGGCACGCTGTCGGGCGGGGAGCAACAGATGCTGGCGCTCGGTCGAGCGCTCGTCGCGGAGCCGCGGGTCTTGATGATGGACGAGATCTCGATGGGCTTGGCGCCGATCGTCGTCGACCAACTCTTCACCGCCGTGGCCGGCTTACGGGCCGAGGGCACGACCATCCTGCTGGTCGAGCAGTACCTGACGTACGCGTTGCAACTCGCAGACATCTGTTATGTCATGGCGAAGGGCGAGGTTGCCTTCGCCGGTGAGCCCCACGAGCTACGCGACCCCGCCGTCGTGAGCCGTTATCTGGGCGCGGGCGCGTAGCCGCTCCGCACTACTACTAGTCGCCTCTGTCGGACGCCTTGGTCGGGAAGACCCATGTTCCGTCGAAGCAGTCGCCCTGCGGACCGGTGCGTTGCACCCAGCCCTTCTGGTCATCCTGCCACTGCGCGATCGAGGTGCAGTCGCCGGTGTAGAGCCCCTGGTTCTGGGCTTGCTCCTGGGCGTAGATCGTCGGGTAGTCCTTCACTTGGAAGTCGACGGGGACCGACAGCCCGTTGGCCGTGTACTTGTTGAGCCCCCGCAGCCAGTCCTCGAGGCCCTTGCGCGTCGGTGACGCGCCCATGGAGTTGAGCGCCTCCTCGAACGACTTGCCGGCCATCCAGCCTTCGAGCGACCACTGGTGGAGCGGGGCATCAGGCTCGTAGGTCGCGAAGGCGTCGCGGAACTCCTTGACGGCGGGGTTGGCCAGCGTGTCGTAGCTCATCGTGGTGCCGGTGATGTAGATCGAGTTTCGACAGACGTCGGAGAAGTCCGTGCCGATCTCGTCGCCGTAGGAGACGACCGTCGAGACTTTCGCCTTCACGCTCAGGTTGTAGCGCTGCATGGTGTCGCAGAGCTTGCGGTTCGTCCCGTCGTCGATGACGTCGAGGATCATGTCGGTGCCGTTGTTCTTCATGTCCTGGACGGCTTGATCGAAGTTGGGGTTCGCGAAGTTGACGTCGTAGCCCGTGACGTCGTAGCCCTCGAGCTTCAGGCCCTGCTGGATAAAGGCGCCCGCGTCCGACGAGATCGCGATGAGGCCGTAGTAGAAGACCGCGGCCTTGTGTGTGCCGACATGTTGTTTGAACCACCGGTAGTTTCCGGTGGTGTTGTAGATGTTGTCGCTGTAGCAAACGTTCTGACCGTCACGCGGGCAGCCGTTGCCGTAGATGGACCAGTAGTGAGGGAAGCGCGACGCCGCGTTGCTGATGGGCTCGCCCATGAAGACCGGCACACCTTGCTGGTCAATGTAGGGCACACCGCCGCCCTCGGCCCGGGTGTTGTTGGCGATGAACGCGAACACGTGCTTGTTTTGGATGAGATCCTGTGCGCACGAGAGGTCCTTCGTGCGGTCCTCCGAGTCGTTGCACGACTCGAGCCGAATCTTGCGCCCGTGAATGCCACCGTGGTCATTCGTGTATTGCACCCAGGCCTGCAGACCTCGCAACGGCGGAGCGAACGCGTTGCCGAGGATGCCGTCGACGGCGGTGATGTTGCCGATGACGATTTCGTTGGCGGTGACCCCCGTGTCGCTCGCCTGGTTCGGACCGTCGGCGCCGCCGCCTCCGGGGGCTCCGGTTCCTCCGGCTGCGCTCCCGCCCGCTCCGGGCGCGCCCCCGCTCGCGGCCGCGGCCGCGGCGGTCGCACCACTCGCGGTCGATCCCGTGGACTTCGTGGCCGTGCTGCCGCGGGTGCCGGCAGCAGTGCCGGTGCCCCCTGCCGTGCCGGCCTGCACGAACGCGCTGTCGGGCAGCCGGGTGCCACAGGCGGTCGCCGCCAGTGCGATTGCGACGAAAATTGCGTAGCCCCGCCACCGTCGAGCGTTGCGCATGCTCCCTCCCCAGGTGCGTAAGAGCTTCTTTCGCCCTCGGAAGGGGCGGTTCCTGTCAGACACCCCGAAGCAGTCGGTACACGCCCGCCATGTTCTCGTTGGTCTTCTCCGGCAATGGAACCGGCGTGCCCAGTGCCCTCGCGCCCCACACGATCATCGCGGTGCGTTCAGTGAGCTCGGCGTTGTGCAGCGCCTTGTCGGGGGTGTCGCCCATGGTGACGATGCCGTGGTTCGCCACGATCGCCGCGCTGCGGTCACCGAGGCGGCTTGCCACCTCTTCACCCAGCTCGTCGCTGCCCGTCGGCTTGTAGTTGCAGATCGGGATGTCGCCGCCGAGATAGACGACGACCTCTTCGATGATCGCCGGAATCGGCTCGTGCACCAGACCGAACATCGTGGCGTAGGCGGCGTGACAATGGATGACGCCCCCGATCTCCGGATAGCGCCGGAAGCACGCCAGATGCAGCGCTTTCTCGCTTGTGGGTCCGCGGCTGCCCTCGAGCACGTTGCCCTCGAGGTCGGTCACCACGAGGTCGTCCAGCGTCATCGTCTCGTAGGGCACCGACGACGGCGTGAGGCAGATGCGCTCGTCGTCGAGGCGACCCGAGACGTTGCCGGCGGTGCCCGACACGAGGCCTCGCTCGAGCATGCCCTTGGCCGCGTCGAGCACGTCTTCCTTCTTCACGATGGTCACGAGAGCACCTCCGGGTTGACGCAGTTGTCGGGCACTTCGCCGTTCAGCAGTTGTGTGAGGCCGTCCGCGATGAGCGTCGTGTGGTTCGCCTCGGTGTCGTAGGTGGCGCCGCCGATGTGCGGCGTCAACACCACGTTGGACATCGCCATCAGGGGATGGCCTTCGGGGAGGATCTCGCCCTCGAAGTGATCGAGGCCGGCGCCGGCGATCTGCCCGGTCTGCAGCGCCTCCACCAGTGCGTCGGTGTCGTGCAGCGCCGCGCGGGCCGAGTTGACGTAGATCACATCGTCCCTCATGCGGGCGAACTGCTTCGTGCCCATCATCCCGAGCGTCTCGGGAAGCACGACCGCGTGCATCGACACGACATCGGCCGTCTCGAGCAACTCGTCGAGTTCGTGCGTGGCATCCGTCGCATACGGGTCGGTGGCGATGACCTTCATGCCGAGGCCCTCGAGCCGCCACTTCGTGGCCCGGCCCACCGCGCCGAGGCCGACGAGCCCCGCGGTGCGGCCCGCGAGCTGCCAGGCCCGGAACCGCTGATAGGGGATCGTCCCGTCGAGGTAGGTGTTTCCGGCGCGGACGTCGGAGTCCGCGCGCAGCAGGTGCCGGTTGACGGCCGTGACCAACGCGATGGTCATCTCGGCCACGGCGTCGGCGTTGCGGCCCGGTGCCCGCAGCACGGGGATGCCCTTCGCCGTGGCCGCGGGCACGTCGACGTTGGTCGGGTCGCCACGCGTCGATGCGATCGCCAGGAGCCCGGCGTCCAAAACGGCGCCCTTGCACTGGTCGGCTTCGCAGATGACGATCGTGGCCCCTGTCTCGGCGATGCGCTGTGCGAGCTGGTCGTCGTTGAGCAGCTTCATCGTGGTGGAGCTGATCCACGACTCCTCGATGACGTCGCCCAGCGAGCGCAGCGTCTCGAGGCCACGACCGCGCAATGGAGCGGTGGCAAGGATGACGGGACGGTCGGACACGGGCGGCATGATCCCAGATGGCTGACACCGGTGTCAGGTTCGAGCGGTGCCGTCGGCCGGGCCGTCGTTGGGCTGCAAGTCGCGAAGGCGGCGCGACTCGGCCGCGACGAAGGCGAGGTCAGCGGGATAGGTGCGCGCTGCGAACCACATGATCAAGCCGCCGACCGCGTAGGCAGGCGTCACGACGACGAGCGCGGTCTGCAGGCCGAACGCCCCCTTCAACGCGCCGATCACGAGGGGCATGATCCCGGCGATGCTGCGCACGATCGACCGCAGCGCCGCGGCGCGGCCGCGCAGGGGAGCTACGACCACGTCGGTGAGCAAGGCGTCGGCCGGTGCCACCGGAACGGTGAGGAAGAACCCGCCGATGAGGAACAACGGAAGCGTGACCGCGAGGCTGCTGCTCGCGAACGCGGGAACGAAGGCGACGGTTGCCGCGAGCGACGAGAAGACGCAGACGTAGATGCGGGCGTTCACGACCCCGCGTCGCAGCAAGCGGTCGGCGATGTAACCGCCGCTGATCACGCCCACCGCGGCACCCAGACCGAAGATCACGGCGTAGCCCCCGGCGGCGCTCGCGCTCTTGTGGTGCACCTCCTTGAAGAACGGCACGCCCCAGAACGCGAGACCGTTCAGCAACGCGGACGACACCGTGATGCCCACGACACCGAACCACATGCTGCGGATCTTGAAGATCTCGCGATACGCCTCGCGCGTGGTGCACTGCTCGTAGTCGATGGTCGCGACTCGCGACGGCGGTGGAAGGTCGAGCTTGCCGGCGAGCGATGCGGCGTCGACAGCGAGGAGCGGATCGGCCGACGTCTCCTGGTGGAAGTCGGCGTCCTGGTGGCCGCGCTCGGGTTCCGGCGTGCGCAGCAGCACGACAACGGTCGCGATACCGAGTGGGATCCACATCCAGAACGCGGAGCGCCAACCCCAGCTGTCGACGAACACGCCGGCGAGGCCGAGACCGAGCGCGCTGCCCACGAGCGCGCCCGAGTTGTAGAGCCCGATCCTCTTCGCGCGCTCCTCGACCGGGTAGTAGTCGGACAGCAGCGAGATCGACGCGGGACCGTTGGCTTCGACGACGCCGACTCCGAGTCGCGTCATGAACAGGAAGAGGAACGTGGGCGCGATCGCGTTGAGGCCCATCACGAGCGTCCAGATGCCCATCGCGCCCGCCAGCAGGAACGTGCGCCTGACGCGGTCCGCGAGGTGGCCGAACGGGAGCGAACCGATGACCCCGATGAGCGTCATCGAGGTCGGCAGGGCGCCGATCCAGAAGTCGCCCACGTGGAAGTGGGCCTGGATGCCGTCGGCAGCCTGTGACAACGAGCCGCGTTCGCCTGTCTCCAGCATCACGGTGGCGGCGAGCGCGACGACGGGCATTGCCCCGTAGCGAGCGGCGCGTTTGGCGACCCCAACGCTCGACGCCACGGCTCGAAACGGTAGCCCACGGTGCTACCTTCAACCTGACGCTCGTGTCAGGAAAAGGGGGGCGGCGTTGTCAGAAGCGCTAGCTGCAGAGTCGAATCCGTTCGAGGACTTCAACAGGGCGATGGGGGCCGGGGTCGTGCAGAACCCGTATCCGGACTTCGCCCCGATGCGCGAGGAAGGCATCTCGAAGGCCGACGTGCGGCAGTTGCTCGGGCTCGATGCCGACGCCGATCTCGGGTTCGACCCCGGCGACGTACCCCCGTTGTTCACCGTGTCGAGCTACGACGCCGTGCAGGAGGTGCTGCGCGACAACGTGCGCTTCTCGTCGAGCGGCTACGCCGAGGTGATGGGCGCGGTGATGGGCCACACGATTCTCGAGATGGACGAGCCCGAGCACCACGCCTACCGGTCGCTCATCCAGCAGGCGTTCAGCCGCAAGGCGATGGAAGCATGGGAGTCCGACCTGGTCGGTCCAGTGGTCGACGAGCTCATCGACGGCTTCATCGACGACGGCCGTGCGGACCTCGTGAGTCAGCTGCTGTTCCCCTTCCCGGTCAACGTCATCGCGGGGCTGTTGGGGCTGCCGCGCGCCGACCTGCCGCAGTTCCACCGTTGGACGGTCGAGCTCATCAGCGTCTCGATCGACATGGACAAGGCGCTCAACGCGTCGACGAGTCTCTTCGAGTACCTCGTCCATTTCGTGCACGAGCGCCGAACGGATCCCGGACACGACATGATCAGCGTGTTGGCCCATGCCGACCATGAAGGTCAGCAGCTCACCGACGACGAGATCATCGCGTTCTGCCGGCTGCTGCTGCCGGCCGGCGCGGAGACCACGTACCGTTCGTCGTCCAACCTCATGACGGGGCTGCTCACGCACCCCGATCAGCTCGCCGCGGTACAGGCCGATCGGGCGTTGCTGCCCCAGACGATCGAAGAGGGCCTGCGGTGGGAGCCCCCGCTGCTGACGATCATGCGCACGGCCGCGGAGGACACCTCGGTGTGCGGGGTGGACCTGCCCGAGGGCGCGATGTTGGTCGTGAACATGGGCGCGGCGAACCACGATCCGAAGCGCTGGGTCGAGGCCGACTCGTTCGACATCTTCCGCCCGATGACGGCGCACGTCGCGTTCGCGTCCGGGCCCCACATGTGCCTCGGGATGCATCTCGCCCGCATGGAGACCAAGGTCGCGATCAACCGCATCCTCGACCGCCTGCCCAGTGTGCGCCTCGATCCCGACGCCGAGGCGCCCTACATCACTGGCATGACGTTCCGCTCGCCTCCGCGGCTGCAGGTCGTGTTCGACTAGAACTCGGTCCTACAACCGAGGGGGTGGCCATGGATGTACTGCCGATGATGGAGCGGGTGCTCGATCGGGCCGGCGAGGTCGTCGACGGCGTGAAGCCGGATCAGCTGACGAACTCCACGCCGTGCACCGAGTGGAGCGTGCGGGACGTGATCAACCACATCACGGGGGGCGCGACGATGTTCTCCGTGTGCGTCGAGCAAGGCTCGGTGCCCGACGACATGCTGCCGAAGCTGATGGGCGGCGACAACCTGGGCGACGACTACAAGGGCTCGTTCCACGCCGCGTCCGACCGGGCGCGTGCCGCGTTCAACGCGCCGGGCGCGCTCGACAAGACCGTGAAGCTTCCGTTCGGGGAGATGCCGGCCGGTGTCGCGCTCAACATCGCGGTGATGGACGTGATGACGCACGCCGTCGACATCGCGAAGGCCACTGGTCAGACGATCAACGACGAGCAGCTGCTCGAGACCGCGCTCGCGGTCGGACGTCAGCTCATCTCCGACGACTTCCGCAGGCCCGGTGTGTTCGACGCCGAGCAGCCGGCCCCGGACGGCGCGTCCGCCTCCGACCGACTCCTCGCCTTCGCCGGCCGCCAGATCTGACACCGCGTCGTCTATAGGCCCAACGCGTCAGCGACCCGCTGACGGTGGAATGACGCGTTGCCCAGCAGCGCGTCGCTGACCTTGCACCGCTTCACGAAGAGGTGCTGGTCGTGCTCCCACGTGTAGCCGATGCCGCCGAGGAGCTGGATCCCGTCTTGCGCCACCAGTCGCTGGCAGTCGCCGGCGGCCGCCTTGGCGGCTGAGGTCGCGATCGACCGGCGCGAGTCGTCCTCGTTGATCGTCGCGGTCGCGAAGACACACAGCGCCCGCGCCCGTTCGATCGCCACGAACATGTTGGCGAGCTTGTGCTTCACCGCCTGGAACGAGCCGATCGGCACCCCGAACTGGAATCGCTCCTTCGCGTACTGCAGGTTCGTGTCGAAGATCGTCTGGCACGTCCCGACGAGCTCGAACGCGATCGCGACCGTGAACTGCTCGCGCGCCCGTTGTACGCCGTCGGGTGTGATCGGCAACACGTCGGTGCCCGGCACGTCGGCAATGCTCACGAGCGAGCGCGACGCGTCCACGGTGTTGATCGGTGAGACCTTCACGTCGGCTGACGGAACCACCGCGATGCCGCCGTCGACGACCACGGCGAGGAGGTCGACCTCGTCACCGCACAAGACGTGGTCGGTCGCATGGGCCGCGGCGCCCGAGATCTCGCCCGCGGCGACCCGCGCCAGCCAGGGCTCGCCGCCCTGTGCCTCGCGCAGCAGCGGGACGAAACCGGCCATCGTCGTGAGGAGCGGACCGAGCGCGAGCACACGTCCCAGCTCCTCCGCCACCACCGCGAGCTCCGGCGCCCCGAGGCCGATCCCGCCCTGGGCTTCGGGGACCGTGAGCGCCGGCCAGTCGAGCGCGACGAACGTGTTCCACAGCCCGCGTCCCGCGTCGGACGGCTCGCCGGCCACCACGTGCTCGACATGTGAGCGCACGACGGCGCGGGTGCACTCCTTGGCGAGCACCGCGCGCACCGACGCCCGCAGCTCTTCCTGGTCCGAGGTGAAGTCGAGCTGCATTCAGCCCGCCACGATCGCGGCGAGGGCTTTGCGGTCCAGCTTCTCCATCGCGGTGAGCGGCATCGCGTCGACCGCGATGACCGCCTCGGGAAGCTTGTAGCGCGCGAGGCGGTCTTCGGCGAAGGTCCGCAGCTCGTCTACGGTCGGCGCGCTCGTTCCCTCCCGCGGCACGATCACGGCGACACCGACCTCGCCCATCACGTCGTCCGGTCGCGGCGCGATGGCCACATCCGCGATGGCGGGATGGGCGGCGAGCACGCCTTCGACCTCCATGGGGTAGACGTTGTAGCCGCCCCGGACGTACATCTCCTTCGATCTCCCCACGAGCCGCAGCCGGCCGGCGTCGTCGATCCAGCCGAGGTCACCGGTTCGAACGAACCCGTCCGGCGTCATGGTCGCCTCGGTGAGATCGGGTGCCCGCCAGTAGCCGGCCATCACGGCCGGCGATCGAAGGCACACCTCTCCGACCTCACCGACGACGTCACGCAACTCGAGGTCGACCCCCGCGTGGGGTCTCCCGACCGACACCTCGGCATCCTCGGCAGGCGCGTCGAAGGCGGTGCCGATGCCGATGCCCGCCTCGGTGCACGAGTAGCGGATCGCGACGGCGGCGCCGAAGCGATCGCGTGCCTCGCGAACGAGCGCGGGCGACGCGGGCCCGCCGCCGAGCACGATGGCCTTGACGCAGGAGAGGTCGTGCCGGTCGAACGCGGGATCCTGCAGCATCAGCGCGGCCTGTGTCGGGATGCCGCCGAAGCTGGCCATGCGGTGTTCGGCGATCATCCGCAGCGCGTCGGCCGCTCGCCATCGCGCCAGGACGTGCGTGGTGCCCCCCCGCATCAGCGATCCGGGCAGCTTCGTCATGGGCCCGAGGTGCGCGAACGATGTGGCCGCGAAGGTCGTACCGCCGCCGCCCCAGTCGCCGCCCGTGTCCGTCCCCGTGATGAACGCGAGCTGGCGGTTGGCGAATACCGCGCCCTTCGGCGTACCGGTCGTGCCCGACGTGAACACGATTGCGACGGGACGTTCGGGGTCGTCGTCGACGGGCGTCGGGGGCGCCCCGGTGACGCGCCGGCCGTCGACCGCGGCGGGGGAGTCGATCGTGAGCCTCGGGTCGGCGATCGCCAGCACCGCCGCCCGTTCGGGAGCGGAGAGACGCGTGTTGACGCCGGCGGTGATCGCGCCGAGCCGAGCTGCCGCCACGTAAGCGATGACGTACTGCGGCGTCTGTGGCAGCACGAGCGCGACCACGTCGCCCTCGCCAACGCCTTCCTTGGCCAATCCCGCGGCAACCTCGTCGGCGTGTCGATCGAGGTCGGCGTACGTGAGCGCCGATCCGTCGGGCGCGACGTAGGCGGTAGTGTCGCCGAACCGCTCGGCTGCCTCTTTCGCGACCGCTCCGAGCATCATCGGTGGACCTCGAAAGGCGATCGACCGTGCCCAAGAGCGCACCCAGTCGCACCCCTGGCACACCGGCGAGCGAGCGCGAGCTCCGGGCCCAGGGCCAGGAGACGATGGCGCGCCTGCTCGACGCCGGGCTGCTCGTGTTGACCGAGCGTGGGTACCACGCGGCTCGCGTCGACGACATCGTGCGCGTCGCGGACATGTCGCATGGTTCGTTCTACCTCTACTTCGCCAACAAGGAGGATCTGTTCCGCGCGCTGGCGAGCGAGTGCGCCGAGGAGATGGCGGCGCTGGCGGCCACGCTCGGCCCGGTCACACCCGACGCGGCGGGACGCGACGAGCTCGCTCGATGGCTGCAGCAGTTCGTCACGACGTATCGCCGCTACGGCGCCGTGGTGCGAGCGTGGATGGAGGACCAAGTCATCGATCGCCAGCTCGTGCGCGTCGGCTTGAAGGCGTTCGCCTCCATCATGGACAACCTGCAGCAACGGCTCGCGGAGGCGGATCCGAAGCACCTCCACGATCCCGAGGTGGCCACCGCGGCGATGCTCGCGATGATCGAGCGGCTCGCGTACTTCACGTCGTCGCGTGATCTCGGCTTCGACGACGATGCGATCGTCGACACGCTCGCCACGATGTTGCACCGTGGGGTGTTCGGCGCGCCGGCGCAACGTCGGCCTACTCGACGCCGAGCAACAGCGTCGAAGCGGAGCTGAACCAGCCGCCCGTCCCGCTCGCACACGCGACCTTCGCGTCGGGCACCTGGCGCTCGCCGCACTCACCGCGCAGCTGCTTCACGGCCTCGACCATGAGGAACATCCCGCGCATGCCCGGATGGCACGACGAGAGGCCGCCGCCGTCGGTGTTCGTCGGGAGCGCGCCGCCGACGCGGAGTCTGCCGTCCTCGACGAACGGCCCTCCCTCGCCCTTGCCGCAGAAGCCGAGTGCCTCGATCGTCATCAGCACCATCGATGTGAACGCGTCATAGAGCTGGCACACGTCGACGTCGGATGGCTCCAGGCCGGCGCGCTCGAATGCCTGCTTTCCCGATCGCGCCGCAGGGGACTCGGTGAAGTCGCTCCACTCACTCAACGTCGTCATGTTCGATGCCTCACCGGAGCCGAGCACCCACACGGGAGCCTTCGCACAGTCGCGCGCGCGTTCCTCGGTCGTGAGCACCACTGCGCCACCTCCGTCGCTGCGGATGCAGCAGTGCAGCTTCGTGAGGGGATCGGCGATCATCGGGGAGTTGTGCACGTCGTCGCGCGTGATCGGCTCGCGGTAGTACGCGTCGGGATTGAATTGCGCGTTGTAACGGGCTGAGACCGCGATCTCGGCCAGCTGATCGACCGTCGTCCCGTACTCGTGCATGTGGCGCCTGGTTGCCATCGCGTACTTGGCGATCAGCGCGTGCCCGTACGGCGCATCGAACTGCGTCGGGCCGCGGCCCCCGAAGCTGAGGTTCGCGGAACGGCGCCGGGCCTTGAGATCGGCGCGCGTCGTGGATCCGTACACGATGAGCACCACCTCGGCGTGCCCCGCGAGAATGGCCTCGACCGCGTGCTCGGCCATGAACTCCCAGGCTGCACCGCCCACGCCCGTGCTCTCGCTCCAGTTCGCGCGCAAGCCGAGGTACTCACCGATCTCGATCGGTGCGAGAAGGCCCATCCCCGTCGACGCGAGTCCGTCGACGTCGCCCTTGGTGAGCCCTGCGTCCGCGAGCGCGCGTGACGCGGCCTGCTGGTGCAGCTCGAACGGAGTCTTGGTGTCGACGCGCCCGCAATCCGACAACGCCGCGCCGACAATCGCGACGCGCTTTGTCGTCGTCATCGCAACCGAAGGTTGCTCGACGAGTCAACGGAGTCGACCTTCGGTCGACGCCGAACCGCGCTCTCCAGGCCGACCGGCAAAGGCGGATGGGCCTGCGGTGGAGGGCTCCGGCGGAGCCTCTGCGCCGCACAACCCCCGCCCAACGACGACTGCGGGCTCACCCGCCCATCTGGAGGCCGCCGGGGCGGCAGCGGAAGATCTGGGCGTTGACGATGTCGCCGATCTCCGCAGGATCCCACTTGCGCGGACCCTTCGGCGTGGTGACATCGGTGCCCAGCGTCCACGGGATGTAGTGCGTGATCGAGTCGCCGACCGCCCGGAACACCTGACCCGTCACGTGCAGCGCTTCGTCGGACGCGAGCCACGCCACCATCGGGGCCGAGTTGCCCGGGTTGAGGCGGTTGAACTCCTCACCGGCTTGGTCGGCTTCGACGAGCTGCAGGCTCGGCATCGCGGCAACGACCATCCGGGTTGCACCACCGGGGGCGATCGCGTTGGCGCGCACGCCGAAGCGTCCCATCTCGAGGGCGGTGATCGTGGTCAGCGCGGCGATGCCCGCCTTCGCCGCGCCGTAGTTGGCCTGACCGCGGTTGCCCTGCAGGCCGGCCGAGCTCACGGTGTTGACGATCGCGGCGTTGCGCTTGCGCCCTTCCTTCGACTCGGTCTGCCAGTAGACGCCGGCGAAGTGCGTCATGTTGAACGTGCCCTTGAGGTGCACGTTGATCACCGAGTCGAACTCCAGCTCGCTCATCTTGACGATCGAGTTGTCGCGCAGGATGCCCGCGTTGTTCACGACGATGTCGAGCGCGCCGAACGCGTCGCGGGCGGTGTTGACGAGGTTCTCGGCGCCTCCCCACGAGCTGACGTCGTCGTAGTTCGACACGGCTTCGCCGCCGCGCTGCTTGATGATCTCCACGACCTCGTCAGCCGGCGTCTTGTCGGCGCCTTCACCGGTGTGCGAGCCGCCGAGGTCGTTGACGACGACCTTCGCTCCCTGATCCGCGAGCTCGAGGGCCTCGCCTCGACCGACGCCGCGACCTGCGCCGGTGACGATCGCCACCTTCCCGTCCAGCAGCCCCACTGATGTACCTCCGCGATCGTTGTGCTTGAATCACTCGGAACCTGACAGCCGTGTCAGGTTAGTCACACGCACGGGGAGCACAAAGATGACGGTGACCAGGGACGAGGTGGTCGGGATGCCGACCGGCAAGGCGACGATCGCGATCGAGCGCGGGCCGGTCACGCAGTTCGCCGCGTCGGTCACGGACACGAACCCGATCTACCGCAACCGCGACGCCGCGACGGGTGCGGGCTTCGAGAACATCCCGGTGCCCCCGACGTACTTCTTCTCGGCCGCGACGATGTGGGGCGCCTTTCCCGAAGCCCAGCCGTCCGACGCAATGCCGGGCCGCAACCCGACGATGGAGGTCATCGGCAAGCTGATGGCCAAGGGCGGGATCGTGCTGCACGGCGAGCAGGAGTTCACCTACCACCAGCCCGTCGTCGTCGGTGACACGATCCAGAGCGAAGGCAAGGTCGTCGACCTCTATGAGAAACCCGCGGGCGACAAGACGATGACGTTCCTCGTCACCGAGAACGAGTACCGCAACCAGGACGGCGAGCTCGTACTCACCGCCCGGATGAACCTCATCCACCGCGGCTGAGACCATCGCCGCACGGGCCGGCCAGGCGGGTTAGGTTCCGCGTGTGAGCGACGTACCCCCTCCTCCACCCCCGCCCCCCGGACCGCAGCCCGCCACCGGCTACGGCTACGCCGCTGCGACGCCGTACACCCTTGCCTCCAAGGGCAAGCGCTTCGGCGCCGCGCTCCTGGATGGGCTGCTCATGATCGTCACGCTCTTCATAGGCTGGCTGATCTGGTGGATCATCCTGTGGAAGCAGGGCCAGTCCCCGGCGAAGTCGATACTGAAGATGCGCGTCTACAAGCTGGCCGAGGGTCGGGCGGCCAACACCGGTGAGATGGCCATGCGCGAGCTCGTCGGCCGCGTGCTGCTGAGCTTCATCCCCCTGTACAGCCTCGTCGGGGCCGCCTTCGTGCTGTTCGACCCGCAGAACCAGGCGCTGTGGGACAAGATCGCCGGCACCGTCGTGATCGACGACCCCGACGGCCGCTGGGCGCCACCCGCCGCGTAGAACCTCAGTTGCGGTCGAGCTCGAGCATGTCGATCGCGTTCCCGCGCAACACCTTGTACGCGACCTGCTCGTCATAGCCCGCGAGCATCTTTTCGACGTACGCCTTGGTGTCGGGCCACGTCGTGTCGGTGTGGGGGTAGTCGGTCTCGAAGCAGATGTTGTCCGGCCCGACCTCGTCGAGGTTCTTCAGTCCATGGCGGTCGGCGGTGAAGCAGCCGTACACGCGCCCGTAGTAGTAGGTCGACGGCGGCTCGGGGATGCGCTCACGCGTGTGCTGCCACCCGTCGTGATGAGCCCACACCGTGTCGGCGCGTTCGAGCACGTAGGGGATCCAGCCGATCTGCCCTTCGGAGTACGCCAGCTTGAGCTTCGGGAACTGCACGAGCTTGGCGGAGAAGAGCCAATCGGTCAGCGATGCGAACGAGTTGTTGAACGAGAGCGTGACGCCGACGGCCTGCGGTGCATCGGGCGAGGCCGCGGGGTTCGACGACGACGAGCCGACGTGCA
>DASZHU010000348.1:0-4219 GCA_035937605.1 Acidimicrobiales bacterium
CAAGGTGCAGTTCCTCGTGCGGGAAGCGGGGAACCTGTTCGCGATCTCACTCGAGGGATTGCGCAAGACGTGGGACGTGAAGCACTGGTGGCAGGAGTACCTGCGCCAGTGCTGGTTCATCGCAAAGGTCTGTTCGTTGCCGGCGATCCTCATCTCGATCCCCTTCGGGGCCGTGATCGCACTGCACGTCGGCGCGCTCAATCACCAACTCGGCGCGGAGTTCGCCACGGGCGCGGCAATGGTCCTTGCGATCGTCCGCGAGGCGTCGCCGGTGGCCACCGCCCTTCTCATCGCCGGCGCGGGTGGCTCGGCCATGACCGCCGACCTCGGCTCTCGCAAGATCCGTGACGAGATCGCGGCGATGGAAGTGATGGCGGTCAACCCGGTGCACCGACTGGTGACGCCGCGCCTCTTCGCCGCATCGACGGTCGGCCTGTTCCTCGTGTCGCTCGTGAGCGTGGCCGGCATCGCCGGAGGGTTCTTCTTCAACGTCGTCGTGCAGGGGGTGACGCCCGGCGCCTACTTCCAGGGCTTCTCTTCGCTGGCGCAGCTGCCGGACCTGTACTCGTCGCTCGCGAAGGCGTGGGTCTTCGGGTTCATCGCTGCGATGGTCGCCTGTTACAAGGGCCTCTACGCGAAGGGCGGCCCGAAGGGGGTCGGTGACGCGGTGAACCAAGCCGTCGTCATCACGTTCATCCTCGTCTTCTTCGCCAACTTCATCATGACGTCTCTCTACTTCGCACTCGTGCCGCAGAAGTTCTGATGGTTGTCACCACCCGCGCCGCGAAGGTTCCGAAGGCTGTCGCCTCCTCGCTGGGCAACGGGCTCGAGGAGGTCGGCAAGCAGCTCAGCTTCTACGCCAGCATCATGAGCGAGCTGCTCTTCAACTGGCGCATCAAGTGGAAGTACCGCAGCGTGGTGTTCAACCTCGTCTCCGACATCACCATCGGCGCCGGCGCGCTCATCGTCGGGGGCGGCATGGTGTTCGTGATCTTCTCGATGTCGTTCTTCACGGGCACGGAAGTCGGGCTGCAAGGCTTCAAGGGCTTGCAGGCCATCGGCGCGGAGTCGTTCACCGGCCTCATCGGCAGCTTCGCGAACACGCGCGAGGTGACGCCGTTGATCGCGGGTGTCGCATTCGCGGCCCAGGTCGGAGCCGGTTTCACGGCCGAGTTGGGGGCAATGCGGATCTCCGACGAGATCGACGCGCTCGAGGTGATGTCGGTGCCGAGCAAGCCGTACCTCGTCGCCACGCGCGTGACGGCCGCCGTCATCGCGATCATCCCGCTGTATCTGATCTCGCTGTTCGCGAGCTTCTTCGCAACGAAGCTCGTCAGCACCAAGTTCTTCGGCCTGTCTCCGGGCGTCTACGACTATTACTTCAAGCTGTACCTGCCGTTCCAAGACGTCATCTACAGCCTCATCAAGGCAGTGTGCTTCGCCATCGTGGTGGCGCTCATCCACTGCTACTACGGCTACAACGCCAGCGGCGGGCCGGCGGGTGTCGGCGTGGCGGTGGGTCGCGCCATCCGGTTGAGCATCGTGTGCGTCGTGCTGCTGAACCTGGTGCTCTCGCTTCTGTTCTGGGGTGGCGGCAACACCGTGAGCCTCACGGGGTAGTCGGTGCAGCTGACCACACGGAACAGGAACATCGTGAGCGGGCTGATTGCCCTCGTGCTGTTGTTCAGCACGATCGTGATCGGCGTCAAGGCGAGCTTCGGCGAATTTGACAACGTGTACGTGCTGAAGGCGAGCTTCGTCAACGCCGGGCAGGGCTTGCAGAAGGGCTCGGACATCAAGATCCGCGGCGTGAACGTGGGCAAGGTGCGCGGTGTCCGGCTCGTGGACGGGCAGGCACTCGTCACGATGGAGATCAATCACTCGACCAAGGTGCCGACGAACGCCACCGCGACCGTACGCGCCAAGACGCTGTTCGGTGAGAAGTTCGTGGACGTCGCGCCAGGTGACGGTGAGGGCCGCGGGCCGTACTACAAAGACGGTGATCTCGTCGACAAGTGCGACAAGAGCAAGGTGCCGGAGAAGACCTGCGCGATCGGCGGCTTCGAGCTCGAGCAGGTGCTCGGCGACGCCTATCCGTTGCTGGCGAAGATCAATCCGACCGAGCTGTTCACGGTCGTCGACACGCTCGCTCAGGGCGGCAAGGACCTCGGCCCGGCCATCAATCGGCAGATCGTCAACGGCCAGAAGGTGCTCGACGTCATGGCCGCCCACGACGCCGACACCCGCCAGTTCCTCACCGACCTCGCCACCCTCTCGCAGCAGCTGGGGGTGCGGGCACAAGATCTCGTCTCCGCGGCCAACGACCTCAACGTCGCGCTGCCGACGCTGAACGACCGCGCGGACAAGCTCAACACGCTGCTGCACCAGACCGCCCGGCTGTCCAACGACGTGGCCGACCTATTGCTCAACAACAAGGGCTTCATCGACAAGAGCTTTAGTGGCGGGCAGCAGGTGCTGGACACCATCTACGACCGCCGCAACGACCTCGTGCCCCTGGTCGTGGGATTGCGCGAGTACCTGCAGACGCTCACCGAGGTGATTCGCATCCCGGCGGGCGACGGAACGCTCATGGGGGCGGTCAAGAGCCTGACGGCGTCCGACACCTGCAAGGTCTTCGTGACCGCGTGCGCGCCGGCGGCGTCGGCTGCGGCCGGGTCGACACCGGCCAACGGCGCACCCGCGGTCGGCGGCGTGGCGCCGCCGGCGCTGTCCGACGTCACCCAGCTGCTGCTGTATCTCGCCCGGCTGGGTGGCTCGTGATCCGCACCGCGATCAAGTTCGGCATGTTCGTGCTCGTGTGCCTGTCGTTCACCGTGTACCTCGCCTTCACGATCGGCAACATCAGCATCAGTGATCCGCTGGCGCGTGACTACAACACGTACCACGCCACCTTCGACGACGTGACCGGTCTGCTGCCCGACGACAACGTGAAGATTGCCGGAGTGGTCGTCGGCAAGGTGAAGAAGATCGGCGTCACCGACGGCAAGGCGCTCGTGAGCTTCACCGTGAAGAAGAGTGTCACGCTCGGCCCGAAGACGAGCGCGTCGATTCGGTGGCGCAACCTGATCGGACAGCGTTATGTGTACGTGAGTCCCGATCCGAACACCCATGCGGTGACGAAGCTCGTCGACGGGGAGATCACGTCGACCACGTCCACCGTCGACCTCGGTGAGCTTTTCAACCGGCTCGGGCCGATCGTGACGAGCCTCGACTCGAAACAGATCAACGACTTCCTCGACACCGTGAGCCAGGCACTCGACGGCAACCAGGACAAGGTCGGCAAGGCCATCGACGATCTCGCGACGCTGTCGAAGGGGCTCGCGACCCGCGACCAGAGCATCTCGCGCCTCGTCGAGAACCTGAACACCGTCGCGGGCACCATCGCCAACCGCGACCAGCAGATCCGCGTGATGCTCGACAACCTCGTGTTGATCTCGTCGACGTTCAGCGCGAACACGCAGACCCTCGACACGGCCCTGCAGGAGTTCGGCACGTTCTCGACCAACCTGCGGACGATTCTCACGAACAACTCCGATCAGATCGACCGCATCATCAACAACCTCGACGTGCTCAGCACCGATGTCGTCGCGCCTAAGCTCGGCGAGCTCGACCACGCGCTGAAGGGCATCGACGAGGCCTCGAAGCACATCTTCCTTTCGGCTCGACTCGGTGAGTGGCTCAACGAGGCGATCCTCTGCGCGGCCACCGGCCCTCCGCCGCCCGGTCCCGTCGGATGCAGCACCCCAATCGTGAAGCAGGTCGACCCGACCCAGGGCAATATCGGCAGCCGCGCGCCAACGACGTCGTCCGGCGCGAACACGCTGGAGAACTTCCTGATCGGATCGCTGCGATGAGGTCGTTCCGCGACATGAACCCGTACATCGTCGGGATCGTCTCGGTCCTCGTCATCGGCGCGCTCACCGGGGTGGCCTTCGGTATCGGGCTGTTTCACCTGCTCGAGAACACGTACGACGTGCAGGCCATGTTCAAGGACGCGTCGGGCCTGCGGACAGGCGACTCGGTTCGCGTTGCCGGCGTGAAGGTGGGCCGCGTCACGGACATCAAGGCCGACCGGCAGAACGGGCTCGTCATCGTCGATTTCGTGGTCAACCACGGCACGCACCTCGGCACCGATACGCAGGCCGACATCGCGCTCGAGACCTTGCTCGGAGCGAAGTACATCCGGTTGCGCTCCAAC
>DASZHU010000349.1:0-7629 GCA_035937605.1 Acidimicrobiales bacterium
CTCGGCGGGCCCGGCATCGTCGAGGCACTGGAGGCGCGGGACGCGGCTGTCGTGCGCGACGAACGTCCCGACGCGGTCGTGGTCGGCTTTCATCGCGACTTCGACTACGAACGCATGCGCACCGCGGCCACGGCGGTGCGCGCCGGTGCGCGCCTCATCGCCACGAACGACGACGCCACCTACCCGACGCCGAACGGACCGATCCCCGGCGCCGGATCGATCCTCGCCGGCATCGAACGCGCGAGCGGCGTGAGGGCCGAGGTTGCGGGCAAGCCGTATCCGGCGATGGCCGCGGTCGTGAGATCGCGGGTAGGGGCCGACGGTGTCGTCGTGGGAGACCGGCCCGACACCGACGGACGGCTCGCGGCCGCACTCGGCCATCGCTTCGCGCTCGTGCTCACCGGCGTGGTCACCGCCGATCAGCTCGCGACGATCGATCCCACACCGGACGAGGTTGCGCCAGACCTCGCCACTCTCGTCGAGCACTACCTCGCCACCCGATAGGGGACCGCGCCGGGCCGGGGCACCGAAATGCGAACTTTTGCAAGCATCGAGCCGAGGTCGGGTACGCTTCGCAAATGCCTCAGAACGAGCTCCTCAAGCGCTATCTCGAAGCCGGGATGCAGTTCTCGCAGATGACCCGCGAGCGGGCCGAGGCCATCGTGCGCGATCTCGTGAAGGCCGGTGAGGTCCAGGCCGAGCAGACGCAGGCGCTCGTCACCGAGGTGGTCGAGCGCAGCCGCAAGAACACCGAGAAGTTCGTCGAGCAGATCCAGTCCGAAGTGCGCAAGCAGCTGTCGGTCGCGGAGTTCGTGACGAAGGACGTCGTGGCGCGCTTGCAGGCGCAGATCGACGAGCTGCGCAGCCAACTTCCGGGGCCGGTCGGCCGCGGCAAGGCGAAGTCCACGAAGAAGTCGGCACCCGCGAAGAAGGCCGCGGCGAAGAAGTCGGCACCCGCGAAGAAGAAGGCGCCCGCCAAGAAGGCCGCGGCGAAGAAGGCCCCCGCCAAGAAGGCGTAGTGCCGCGCCGGCGCCTCGACGCCGAGTTGGTACGTCGAGGGCTGGTGCCCAGCCGCGAGCGCGCCGCGGAGCTCATCGTCGAAGGCCGCGTGCAGGTCGCGGGCGTGGTGGCGGACAAGCCCGCGCGACAAGTGGCCGCGGGCGACCCGATCGAGATCGAACGGCCGCCGCGCACGTACGTGAGCCGCGGGGGCGAGAAGCTGCGCGGCGCGCTCGAAGGATTCGACGTCGCAGTCACCGGCCGGCGTGCGCTCGATGCCGGCGCATCCACTGGTGGCTTCACCGACTGCCTGCTGCAACGAGGGGCCGCACGAGTCGTGGCGGTCGATGTCGGCTACGGGCAGCTGCACGAGCGGATCAAGGAGGACGAGCGCGTGGACGTCCGCGAGCGGACGAACGCGCGGGAGCTCGACGCCGATGCGATCGGCGGCGCCGTCGACCTGGTCGTGGCCGACCTCTCGTTCATCTCGCTGCGAACCGTTGCCGGCGCCCTCGTCGACTGCGCTCGACCGGGCGCGGATCTGGTTCTGCTGGTGAAGCCGCAGTTCGAGGCGGGTCGGGCGGAGGCTTCCAAGGGCCGGGGCGTCATCCGCGACCCGGAGGTTCGAGCGCGAGCGGTCCGCGACGTATGCGCGGCGCTCGAGGAGCGAGGCGCGACCATCATGGGCACGATGGAATCGCCGCTGACGGGGGCCGACGGCAACTTGGAGTTCTTCGTCCACGCGAGGAAGGAGCAGTCCTGATGGCCACCGTCGCGCTGCTGCTGCACCACGAGCGCGCGGAGGCAGCGGAGCTCGCCCGCCAGGTCGTCGCATGGCTCGCCGAGCGCCAGCAGGAGGTGCAGCTGCCGATCGACGACGCCGAGTTGATCGGTCGGCGCGATCTCGGGGTCGACGAGGCGGCGTTGGCCGACGGCTGCGATCTCGCGATCAGCCTCGGTGGCGACGGCACGATGCTGCGGACCGTCGATGTCGTCGCGCCGAAGGGCGTCCCGGTGCTCGGCGTCAACGTGGGGCAGCTCGGTTATCTCACCGAGGTCGAGCCCACCGACGTGTTCGCGGCCCTCGAGCGCGTCTTCAAGGGGGAACACGACATCGAGGAGCGGATGATGCTCGACGTCCGCGTCGACGGTCGCGTGCACACCCTCGCTCTCAACGAGTGCGTGGTCGAAAAGACGCCGGTGGGTCGCACCGTGCGGCTGAAGGTGTCGCTCGACGGTGAGTTCTTCACCACGTATGCCGCCGACGGAGTGATCGTCGCGACCCCCACCGGCTCCACCGCCTATTCGTTCTCGGCTCGCGGCCCGATCGTCGACCCTGCACACCGAGCGATGGTCATCACGCCCGTGTCGCCGCACATGCTCTTCGACCGTTCGATGGTGCTCGCGCCGGAGGCCGCCGTGCGACTCGAGGTGGTTGGGCATCGCACGGCGATGGTCTCGGCCGACAGCCGTCAGCTGGCCGAGCTGTCCGACGGGCAGGCCGTCGAGTGCACCGCAGCATCGATGCCCGCGCGCCTCGTGCGTTTCGGTGGGCCCGACTTCCATCGGGTCCTGAAGGCGAAGTTCGGGCTCTCCGACAGGTAGGGCCGACACGATGCTGCTCGAACTCCGCGTCGAGAACCTCGGCGTGATCGAAGATCTCCGGCTGCTGCTCGGCCGGGGCTTGACCGCGCTGACGGGCGAAACGGGCGCGGGCAAGACGATGCTGGTCGAGGCGCTCGAGCTCCTCGTGGGTGCGAAGGCCGATGCCGCGCTGGTGCGGCCGGGTGCCGACGAGGCAATGATCGAAGGCCGCTTCGTGGTCGACGACGACGACGAGGTGGTGTTGGCGCGCGTCGTGCCCGCAGTCGGTCGGTCTCGTGCCTACGTCAACGGGCGGCTCGCGCCGGCGTCAGCGCTCGCCGAGTGGGGCGACCGGCTCGTCGATCTGCACGGCCAACACGAGCACCAGTCCCTGCTCGCACCGGCGGTGCAGCGCGCCGCCCTCGACGGCTTTGGCGGCATCGACCTCACCGATCTGGTCTCTGCCCGTCGAGACCTCGCCCGTGTCGAGGCCCAGCTGTCAGAGCTGGGAGGCGACGCGCGGTCACGGGCGCGCGAGCTGGATCTGCTCCGCTTCCAGCACGCGGAGCTGCGGGCCGCCGCGATCACCGACGCCACCGAGGACGAGCGCCTGTCGGCCGAAGAAGACCAGCTCGCGAACGCGCAGGCCCACCAGGCGGCCGCGGCGGGCGCGATCGAGTCGCTGACGGGGGAGGGCGGCGCGCAGGACGCGGTCGGCGTCGCGCTCGCGGGTCTCAGCGGCCGGGGTCCGTTCGCCGAGATCGAGTCACGGGTGCGTGACGTCGCCGCGGAGCTCGCCGACAGCGCATCGGACCTCCGGCGTCTGGCCGAGCGCATCGACGACGACCCTGAGCGCCTCGAAGCCGTGCGCGCCCGCCGTCACCTGTTGTTCGATCTCCGCCGGAAGTACGGCGAGACGCTCGCCGACGTGATCACGTTCACCGCCGAGGTGGAACAGCGCCTGGACGAGCTCGACACGCACGACGTCCGTGCCGCCGAGCTCGACCGTGAACGCGCCGCCGCGCACGAGCAAATCGAGGCCGCGGCCGCCGAGATCGGGGCGGCCCGCCGCGCGCACGGCGCGCGGTTCGCCCGCGCGATCGAGGCGAACCTCGTTGACCTGGCGATGGCCAACGCGACCGTCGGGGTCGCGGTCGGCGACGTCGATCCCGGCGACGACGTGGCCATACTGCTGGCCGCGAACAAGGGTTCACCGCAGCTGCCGCTCTCGAAGGTCGCGTCCGGCGGCGAGCTCGCTCGCTCGATGCTCGCGTTGCGGCTCGTGCTCCTCGGCACGCGCGACGACCAGGGTCCACCGACGCTCGTCTTCGACGAGGTGGATGCCGGCATCGGCGGCCAGGCCGCGACCGCGGTCGGTCGGGCGTTGGCTGCGCTCGCGGAGCGCCGACAGGTGCTCGTCGTCACGCATCTCCCTCAGGTGGCGGCGTTCGCCACGACGCAGATCGCCGTCACGAAGCACGACGACGGCCGCACCACGACGGCCACGGCCAGCACGCTGGCGGACGGCGAAAGGGTCATCGAGCTGTCGCGGATGCTCTCCGGATCACCGGACAGCACCACGGCGCGCGAGCACGCCAAGGAGCTCCTCGCCGGCGCGCGGCAACACCATCCTCCCGGCGGGTGAAACCTGCGCGATAGCCTGAGATCCCGTGACCAAACACATTTTCGTCACGGGTGGGGTGGCCTCGTCGCTGGGCAAGGGACTGACCGCCTCCTCGCTGGGCCGCTTGCTGAAGACCCGGGGCCTACGGGTCACGATGCAGAAGCTCGACCCGTACATCAACGTCGACCCCGGCACCATGAACCCGTTCGAACACGGCGAGGTCTTCGTGACCGATGACGGCGGCGAGACCGATCTCGACCTCGGCCACTACGAGCGCTTCATCGACGAGCGCCTGTCACGCGACTCCAACGCGACCACCGGCTCGATCTACTCCGCGGTGCTCGCCGCGGAGCGGCGTGGCGATTACCTGGGCAAGACCGTGCAGGTGATCCCACACATCACCGACGAGATCAAGCGGCGCATCAACCGTCTGGCCGCCGACGAGGTCGACGTCGTGATCACCGAGATCGGCGGCACGGTCGGCGACATCGAGATCCTGCCGTTCCTCGAGGCGATCCGTCAGTTCCGGCTCGACGTCGGGCGCGAGAACGTCTGCTACGTGCACGTCACGCTCGTTCCGTTCATCGGTCCGTCCGGCGAGCAGAAGACGAAGCCCACGCAGCACTCGGTCACCGAGTTGCGCTCGCGGGGGATCCAGCCCGACGCGATCGTGTGCCGCAGCGATCGTCCGCTGTCCGACGGCCTCAAACGCAAGATCTCCAACCTGTGCGATGTCGCGCCGAATGCCGTCGTGAACGCCGCCGATGCGCGCAACATCTACGAGATCCCGCTGGTGCTGCACGAGGAGGGTCTGGACCAGGTCGTGTGCCGGCATCTCGGGCTGCCCGACGACCCACCCGACCTGCAGGCCTGGGAGGCGTTGGTCGAACTGGTGGAGGCCGCGTGCAAGCCCGTGCGCATCGGGCTGATCGGCAAGTACGTCAGCCTGCTCGACGCGTACCTGTCGGTGGTCGAGGCGCTCAAGCACGGCGGCTTCCATCACGGTGCGCAGGTCGAGCTCGACTGGATCCAGGCCGAGGAGGTCGAGGGGCTGCTCGCCGCCGGCCGGCTGCGCGAGCTCGATGGCATCGTGATTCCCGGTGGGTTCGGTGAGCGGGGCGGCGAAGGCAAGATCGCCGCCGCGGGTTACGCACGCGAGCACGGCATCCCGTGCCTCGGCCTCTGCCTCGGCATGCACGTGATGACGATCGACTTCGCCCGCAACGTGTGCGATCTCGCCGGCGCGAACACGAGCGAGTTCGATCCGCAGACACCGCATCCGGTGATCGACATGCTCGAGAGTCAGCGCGACGTCACCGCCAAGGGCGGCACGATGCGGCTCGGCGCGTACTTCGCGGAGCTCGCGCCCGGATCGATCGCCGAGCGGGCGTACGGCGAACGCGTGGTGTCCGAACGACACCGGCATCGGTACGAGTTCAACAACAAGTACCGCGCCAAGTTCGAGGAGGCCGGGCTGTGGTGCTCGGGGCTGTCGCCCGACGGCCGGCTCGTCGAGTTCGTGGAGCTCGTGGGCCATCCCTTCTGGGTCGGTACCCAGGCGCACCCCGAGTTCAAGAGTCGTCCCGACCGACCCGCGCCACTCTTCCGCGAGTTCATCGGCGCCGCGCTCGCTCGCGCCGAGGGGCGCAACCCCCATCTGTTCCTCGGCGAAGAGCTCGACGACGTCATCACCGTGTCGTAGCCACCCGTGACGTTCCGCAAGGTGGGCGAGCGGGAGGTGTTCCGGGGCAACGCGCGGGTCGCGCCCATCACAGCGGGCGTCGGCACCTTCGAGTCATCCGACGGCCACCGGTTCGAGCGTGACATCGTCCATCACCCGGGCGCGGTGTCGATCGTGCCGCTGATGGATGACGGCCGCGTCGTCTTGGTACGCCAGTACCGGGCCCCCGTTGATCGCGAGGTCCTCGAAATCCCGGCGGGCAAGCGAGACGTCGACGGGGAGGAACCCGCGCTCACGGCGCGTCGAGAGCTCGTCGAAGAGGTGGGGCTCGAAGCCGCGCGCATCGAGCTGCTCGTCGAGTTCTTCAACTCGCCGGGCTTCTGCGACGAGTACTCCTTCACCTATCTCGCCACCGGCCTGACTGGCGTGGAGCGGGCTCCTGTGGGGCACGAGGAGGAGGCGATGCAGATCGAGTATGTGCCTCTCGACGACGTACCGGCGCTGATCGCCGCCGGGGAGCTGGTCGACGCGAAGACGATCATCGGGTTGCTCGTCGCCCGTGAGCGGCTGTAACGATCGTGACCGACTTGCCGCTCGAGGCGGAAGAGTTCCTCACCTGGCTCACGGTCGAGCGCGGGCGCTCCCGCAACACGCTCGCGGCGTATCGGCGCGACCTGCGCGCCTACACCGAGTGGCTCGATGCGCGCGGCACCGCGTTGATGGCCGTGCACACGTTGGACATCGCGGCGTACATCACGCACCTGCGGCGGGCGAAGAAGGCACCCACGTCGGTGGCGCGGGCGTCGGTGTCGGTGCGGTCGCTCCATCACTTTCTCGCCGACGAAGGGTTCACCACCATCGACGCCGCCGCCAACGTGGAGACGGTGAAGGTGCCGTCGGGGCTTCCGAAGGCGCTGACCGAACACGAGATCAGCGAGCTGATCGACGGCATCGTGGGAGACGACCCCGCGACGCTTCGCGATCGTGCGGTGGTCGAGGTGCTCTACGGCACGGGCGTACGCATCTCGGAGCTGGTCGGCTTGTCGCTCGCGGACATCGACCTCGACGGCGCACTGCTGCGGGCGTTCGGCAAAGGCTCGAAGGAGCGCATCGTGCCGCTCGGCCGGATGGCGATCCGAGGGCTGGCCGGCTGGCTCGACGACGGGCGTCCCGCGTTTGCTCCCGAGCGCTGGGCGCGCCGCGGTGACGCCGAGGCGGTGTTCCTCAACGCCCGGGGCGGGCGCCTGTCGCGCGCCGGTGCGTGGTTGATCGTGAAGAAGCACGGCGATCGCGCGGGGCTCGGCTCACGCCTCACGCCTCATGTGCTACGGCACTCGTGCGCAACGCACCTGCTCGATCACGGCGCCGACATCCGAGCCGTGCAGGAGTTGCTCGGGCACGTCTCGATCTCGACGACTCAGGTGTACACGAAGGTGAGCACCGACCGTTTGTTGCAGGTGTTCGACACCGCTCACCCTCGTGCGCGAGCGATCCCGGGAGCCACGGTCACCAGGGTCCGGTAGCCTTGCTCCTCATGCCGGGGCCCACCGCACTCGACAACTTGCGTACGCAGCTCGAGGACGAGCGCGTCTCACTCCAGCATCAGCTCGATGAGCTCGGTGCGGGCGAGAAGGCCCTGTCGTTCGACGAAAACTTCGCGGATTCGGGTCAGGTCGCCGCGGAGCAGGGTGAGAACCGCATGCTCGTCGCCAGCCTGAGCGACCAGCTGACCGACGTCGAG
>DASZHU010000350.1:0-5182 GCA_035937605.1 Acidimicrobiales bacterium
ACGTATCGGAGCTGAACCCCGACCAGCGCGCCATCGCCGGCCTCGGGCGCTCGTTCCAGGATGCGCGGCTGTTCCCGTCGATGACGGTGCGCGACACGATCGCCACCGCCTACGAGCGCCACGTTCCCGTTCCGGATCCGCTCGCTGCGTTCGTGCTCTCGCCGGCAGTCAAGATCTCGGAGCGCGAGGTGGACGAGCAGGTCGAAGAGCTGATCGACCTCATGCGGCTCCAGGCCTACGCCGACAAGTTCGTCGGCGAGCTGTCGACCGGTACGAGGCGCATCGTCGACCTCGCGTGCGTGCTCGCGCACAAGCCGTCGGTGCTGCTCCTCGACGAGCCGTCTTCCGGCATCGCGCAACGTGAGACCGAAGCGCTCGCGCCTGTGTTGCTCGACATCCGCGACAAGACAGGAGCCGCGTTGATCGTCATCGAACACGACATGCCGCTCATCACCACGATCTCCGACGAGCTCGTCGCCCTCGAGCTCGGCGCCGTGATCGCGAGGGGCGACCCCCAGGCCGTGGTGCGCGATCCGCGAGTGGTCGAGGGCTACCTCGGCACATCGGATGCGGCGATCAATCGATCCGGCGCCCGCAAGCCCAACGGCAACGGCACGACCACCCGGCGACGCAAGCCCCTCACGGCGGCCGGACGATGAGGCGTCATCGGGTCGCACTGCTGCTCGGCGTGGCCGCGATGCTGTTGGTGATCGCAGTCGAGGCCCAGGGCGCCGACGATGTCGCGAAGGTCGACAAGGTCGGATGGTGGAGCAAGCGGCCCGCGGCACAACCGACCACCGGCCCGACGTCGTTCGAGGTCGCGAACGGAGTGGACGGCGCCGAGAGCATCGCCGCGGTGCGGGTCCTGATCTTCGGTTCGGTCACGAAGGGAACGTTGATCATCAGCGAGGCCGCCAATCAGACGACGTCGATCAGCGTGCCGAAGTTGCAGGTCTGCCAGACCGACACGCCGTGGATCCTGACGAAGAACCCCGGTGCCTACGCCGACGCGCCGAAGCCGGAGTGTGACAAGGGCGCGATCGCGCTCGTGCGCGACGACAAAGGCAACTGGAGCGCCGACATCACGAACTGGCTCACCGGCGCGCGCAGCGAGGTCTCCGTCATGGTGGTGCCCGCGGCGGACACGACGCTCCCCGTGCCGCCGACGTTCTTCGTGCAGTTCGCCACGTCGCGCCTCGAGGCGTCTGGCACGCCCGACGTGACGACGACCACCGGTGCACCGAAGTCGCCTGCGGTCGTCGCGCCGTCGGGCGGCGGGACGGTCACACCGGTGCCGTCGCATTCGACACCAGCTCCGGTCACCACGCCCGCCGCTCCTACCACGGCACCCACACCGACCACCGTGGCGGCCTCGCAGACGCCCAAGCGGCTGGGCGGGGTGCCCGTGGCGAGCACTACCAAGCGCAAGCAGTGGGGCAAGCTCGTCTGGGTCGTCCCGCTGAGCGCGTTGATCGCATTCGGATGGGTGCTCGGCCGCAAGTCGCTCACCGAACGCGGCGCCCTCGCCCCCACCTGATCCTCGCACCCCACAACCAACCAAATGCGGGCCGGTCAGCCGGAGTACTTGTTGGTGATCGGGAGGCGACGGTCCTTACCGAATGCCTTGGGTGTCACCCGCACGCCGATGGGCGCCTGCCGCCGTTTCCATTCGGCGATGTCCACCATGCGTGTCACCCGCTGCACGAGCTCGGGCTCGAATCCCGCCTCGGCGAGCTCTGCGCGCGTGAGATCACGCTCGACGTACGCCGCGAGGACGGGGTCGAGCAGCTCGTAGGGCGGGAGGTTCTGGTCGTCGCGCTGATCCGGCGCGAGCTCGGCCGACGGCGGCTTCGTCAGCACGGTGTCGGGGATCAGGTCGTACCCGGCGACCTCGTTACGAAGGCGCGCCAGCTCGTACACGCTGGTCTTGAACACGTCCTTGATCACCGCGAAGCCACCCGCCATGTCGACCCCGTAGATCGTCGTGTACCCCACGGCGAGCTCGCTCTTGTTGCCGCAGATCAGCACGAGCCAGCCTCGGAACTTGTTGGCCATGGCCATGAGGACGTTCGCCCGGATGCGACCCTGCAGGTTCTCTTCCGCGATGTCCGGCTTCGTGCCGACGAAGGAGGGCGCGAGCATCTCGAGCGTCGCGGTGAACGCCGGCTCGATCGGAACCGTTCGCAGCTCGACTCCGAGGTTGGCGCACAGGAGCTCGCTGTCGGTGATCGAACCCTCGGTCGAGTAGCGCGACGGGAGCGCCACCGCGTGCACGCGCGCTGCGCCGATCGCATCTGCGGCGATCACGGTCACGAGTGACGAGTCGATCCCGCCCGACAGCCCGAGCACAACGTCGGTGAAGCCGTTCTTCTCGACGTAGTCGCGCGTGCCGAGCACGAGTGCCTCGTACACCTCGCGCGCTGGGGCCAACGGCTCGACCGGCGTCGGACGCAACTCGCCGTCGTGGTCGGCTCGCTCCTCACTGACCTCGATCACCGGCAGCGTCGATGCCATCACACGCCCCCGAGGATCGAGCAGCCGCTTGCGGAACACCGGCAACACCTCGAGGTCGACGATCATCACGTCCTCAACGAACTGCGGGCCCCGCGCGACGAGGTGCCCGTCGCTGTCGAACACGAGTGATGCTCCGTCGAACACGAGCTCGTCCTGGCCGCCGACTTGATTGACGTAGACGAGCGCGCACGACGCGTCGGACGCCCGCGTCGCCAGCATCCGCTCGCGCTCCGCGAGCCGGTTCGCGTAGTACGGCGACGCGTTGATGTTCAGAACGAGCTCGGCACCGCCCGCGGCCTGCTCGGCGATCGGACCGGACGGGTTCCAGGCGTCCTCGCAGATCGACACACCCATCTTCACGCCGGCGATCTCGAACAGCACCGGCGGATCCGCCCCCGGAGTGAAGTATCGCTGCTCGTCGAACACGGCGTAGTTGGGCAGGTGGCGCTTGTGATACGTGCCTTGGATGCGCCCACCCGCGCACACGGCCGCCGCATTGTGCAGGTCGCGGCGAGCGTCGACGAACCCAACGACTGCGCTGCACGAACCCGAGCTCGCCGCCACCTTCTCGAGCGCCGTGCGATTGGCCCGTACGAAGCCAGGCTTCAGCAGCAGATCTTCGGGTGGATAGCCGGTGATGGCCAACTCGGGAAACACGGCGACATCGCACCCCGCGGCCTCGGCGTCGCGGTAGGCGGCAATGATGCGGCTGGCGTTGCCTTCGAGGTCACCGACGATCGTGTTGAGCTGACAAAGGGCAACGCGCACGCGAGCCACACGACAAGACTACCGATCGATGCCTGAAGCTCTGACCGTGAGTGACGCCGAGGGCGTCGTGCGCACGGCCAGCCGGTCCCTCACACGACTGCTCGCGTCAGACCAGAGCGCGGCCGCGGTTCTCGAGCACCTCGACGACCGAGCGCCCGTGCCGATGGGATCGATCGATGCGCTCGTGCGGTGGAAGCAACATGAGTTGCTGCGCATCGCGACGCGCGATCTCGCCGGCATCGACGCTTTCGACGTCGTTGCGGCCTCGCTCGCCTCGATGGCGTCCGATGTCCTGCGCGCCGCGGTCGGCTTGGCCGATGTGTCCGGCCTCGCGATCGTGGGGATGGGGAAGCTCGGTGGTTGCGAGCTGAACTACGCGTCGGACGTCGATGTCGTGCTCGTCCAAGGCGAGGGTGACCCCGCGGCGATCGAACGCGGCGCGCGGCGCACGATCGAGATCGCACGCCGGTGCTTCAGGGTCGACCTCAACCTGCGACCCGAAGGGCGCAACGGCGCGCTCGTGCGCACGCTCCCCTCGTACGAGGCGTACTGGGACCGATGGGCCGAACCGTGGGAATTCCAGGCCTTGCTCAAAGCGCGCGCGGTGGCCGGCGACGCCGCACTCGGCGCTGCGTTCGATGCGTCCGCCGCGAGCCATCTGTGGAGCCGACCGTTCACTGCGGAATCGATCCGCGCCGTGCGCGCGATGAAGACCCGCGCCGAGGCCGAGATCACGCGTCGTGGGCTGTCCGACCGCGAGCTGAAGCTCGGCCGCGGCGGGATTCGAGACGTCGAGTTCGCGGTGCAGCTGCTGCAGCTCGTCCACGGCCGCGCCGACGTCGAGCTGCGCGCGCCCACCACGCTCGTCGCGCTCGACGAGCTCGCCGACGCCGGCTACGTCGCACGCCGTGATGCCGATCAGCTCGCGAGCGCGTATCGCTTCCTGCGCACCGTCGAGCACCGCCTGCAACTCGACGACGAGCAACAAGTGCACGCCGTTCCCGACGGCGAGCGTGAGCTCGACCGCCTCGCCCGCGTGCTCGGTTACGCCGCGACCACGTCGGCAAGCCCGGTGCAGCGCTTCTTGTCCGAGTTGCATTCGCACCAGTCGACGGTGCGCGCCATCCACGAGCGCCTGTGGTTCCGACCGTTGCTCGAGGAGTTCGCGCACGGCGGAGACCGCATCCTCACCGAGGAGGCCGCCGCCGCCCGCCTCGCCGCGTTCGGGTTCACCAACGTCGAACGCACGCGCCAGGCCGTGGTCGAGTTGACGCGCGGCCTCAGCCGCTCCTCGCGGCTCATGCAACAGATGCTCCCGTTGCTCCTCGACTGGCTGTCGTCCACGCCCGACCCGGATCTCGGCCTGCTCGGGCTGCGCAACCTCGCGTCCGGCCCGCAGCGGTCGATGGAGCTGGCCACGGCATTTCGCGAGTCGCCGGAGATCGCGCAACGTCTGTGCCGGCTGCTCGGCACGAGCCGGCTCCTGACCGACCACCTGCGCCACAACCCCGACATGATCGATGCGCTCGCTGATCCCGCCGCGCTCCGCATTCGCACCCGAGCCGAGTTGGTCGAAGGCACGCGTGCCGGCGTGGGGTGGCGCCCGAACCCCGACGAGCGCTGGCACGCGTTGAAGCGGTTCACCGACCGGGAGGGACTGCGCATCGCGGCGGCCGATGTGTTGGGGTCGGTCGAGGTTGCGGTGGTCGGTCGCGCCCTCACCGACCTCGCGGAAGCTGCGCTCGAAGCCGCGGTTGCCGCACTCGAGCCTGCCGTGCCGTTCGCCGTGATCGCGCTGGGTCGCTTCGGCGGTGGTGAGCTGTCGTACGCGAGCGATCTCGATCTCCTGTTCGTGTACGACGGCGCGACCGCCTCCGACTTCGCGGCCGCCGAGCAGGTT
>DASZHU010000351.1:0-6663 GCA_035937605.1 Acidimicrobiales bacterium
GTCGTCGAGCGACGCGTACACTGCTACCTCTGGCGCCAGGTACAGCGCAGGTGCGCGGAACTTCTCGACGAGATGGCGCAGCGCGTAAGGCTTCAACGCTCGGATGAGTTCCGCCTCGTGATAGATGAAGGCCATGTCGAGGAACCGCGCCCCGTCGATGGGCAGCGCGTCCGGCGTGATGACGACGAGGTCGTCGGCGCCCGCGTCGTGACCGCGAAGGCCATCGACGACGATGGTCGTGAACGCAGCCGCGGGGTGCTGTTCGCGGAACGCGTGGGCCAGCTCCTGAGCGAGCGGGAGTTGTCGTCTCGAGACGATCGTGCAGGCGTTCATGAACAGGAGGCGGGTCCGGCGGCTGCGCCGGACCCTAGCCGTGAGCCGGTGGGCGATCCGCTGCCGTGGTGGTTCCGCGGCGCCCTCGTCGCGGCCCTCGCGCTCGTCGTGTCGGTTGCCGTCGCCGGCACGGTGCTGGCGATGCTCGGTTGGTTCCGCCTGGTCACGCTGGTGGTCGTTGCGGCTCCTGTCTTCGTGCTGCTCCTGCGCGCGGCCCGGCCCATGCTGGGTCGTTGCGACGATTCGAAGGGCGTGCGCCCCGCGGCACTCGCGCTCGCGTTCACGCTCGTGTTCGTCGGGCTCCAGGCCCGCGAAGCGACACAGCACGTGATCGTTGATCGTGATCCCGGCGTGTACCTCAACACCGGCGTGTGGCTCGCACGCGACGGCGACCTCTTCATCGACACCGATTCGCGTGCGTTCGGGGAGCCGTTGCCCGCACACGTGCGCTTCGACACGCCGGGGTTCTATTCGGGCGCACCTGGCGGCCGGTTGTACCCACAGTTCCTCCATGTGCTGCCGGTGTTGCTGGCCACCGGTGATCTGATCGGCGGCGTCGGCCTCGCCACCCGCCTCCCGGCGATTCTCGCGGGTCTCGCGCTGTTGACGATCTACGCGTTCGCCACCCGGTTCCTGCGGCCGAAGGTCGCGCTCGCGGTGATGGTGCTCACCGCGATCAACCTCACCACGGTCGTGTTCGCGCGCGACTCCTACACGGAGCCCTTGTCCCAGGCCTTGCTGTTCGGTGCGCTGTGGATGATGTGGCCGACGGGCCGCCGGGTCGTGCCGGGGCTCGGAACCTTCGTCGGGTTCCTGCTCGGCGTGTGCGTGATGACGCGCATCGACGCCATCGCCTACCTCATCCCTCTCGTGGCGTGGGCTTTCTTCGAGCATCACCGCGATCGCTCGACGCGCCGGTGGCTCGGCCCGGCGACCATCGCCGCGGCGGTGCCGATCGCGATCGCGGCGGTCGATGCCGAATACTTCGCCCGCCCGTACACGTCGGATCTGGCCGCCTCGATCGTGCCGTTGCTCGCGGCCTTCGTGGCCGTGATCGCGATCGGTTTGCTGTCCGAACGGCGACCTCAGCCGGCGCGGCGCATCGGCGCCTGGTTCCGTGCGCATCGCAACACGATCGCGATTGCGGCCGGGGGCGGCACGGGTGCCCTCGCATTTGCGCTGTGGATCGTTCGTCCGCTGGTTTCGACGGTGCGGTCGTCGCGCGACACCGCCTACGCCGCCAATCTGGCTGCGCTGCAAGGAGCCGAGCACGTCGCGGTCGACGGTGCGCGCACGTATGCGGAACAGAGTGTGGAGTGGCTCGGCTGGTATCTCGGCCCCACCGTCGTCGCCATGGGGTTCGCCGGGCTCGCGTACCTGATCTGGCGCCTGTCGCGCGGTGAACAGCGCGAGCTTGCGCCGTTCGTCGCGCTCTTCTCGCTCGTGACCCTCCTCTACGCGTGGCGACCGAGCATCGATCCGAACCAGGTGTGGGCGATGCGACGGTTCTTCCCCGTGACCCTTCCCGGGTTGTTGCTGCTCGCCGCCGTTGGTGGTGAGGCGATCGTCGGATGGTTGCAACGGCTCGAACGGCTGCGGTTCTCGGCGCGGGATCGTCGCCGCATCGGTATCGCGCTCGTGATCGCGCTGGCCGGACCCGCGCTGGTGATCCCACTTCGCGAGCTGCGGCCCGTACTTTTCGATCGTGAGCTCACACCGCTCCTGTCCGACGTCGACGCGATCTGCGCCGCGCTGCCGGCCCACGCGCTCGTGTACCTGCCCCAACCCGGCTTGTTCACCAATCGTCTCGCGCAACCGCTGCGGGGTCTGTGCGGGGCCAACGTCGCGGTTGGCGACGTCTCGCCGACCGACGCCGACGTGATGAGTCAGCTCGAGGTCGCGGCGCGCGGCGCGGGCCGTCCGCTGTTCGTGGTGAGCGAGACCGAGGATCCCTTCGCGGGCGCCGCCGCTCCCATCGACGCGCCACAACTCGTCGAGACCGCGTCGTACCAGCGGCTCGAGCTGTCCGTCGAGTCGGTGCCCGACTCGTTCTGGGATGAGCAATTCGACGTATGGGTAGCGCGCTGGGCCTGACCGAGACGCCACGACGGTGCGTTTTGCCCTCGCGCGTCGAACGCTACTGTTGCGGAGTCCTGTGAAGCGCGCCGCCGCACCTACCTCTGCATTCGCGTCCCTGCTCGCCTCGGCGAAGCAAGGCGGAGAGCGCGCGTGGACGGAGCTCTACAACGAGCTCTCCGGCCCCGTGCTCGGCTACCTCCGTCTGCAAGGCGCGTCCGAGCCCGATGATCTGCTCGGCGAGGTGTTCCTCCACATCGCGCGCAAGATCGGCACCTTCCAAGGCGACGCGGCCGGGTTTCGGTCGTGGGTCTTCATGGTCGCCCACAACCGCATCGTCGACGAACGCCGTCGCCGTGGTCGCCGACCGGTCGAGCTCGTCACGCCCGAGCAGCTCGAGCCGGTGAAGGCGGCGGTCGACGTCGAAGCGGCGGCGCTGCGTTCGCTCGGCATCGACACCGTGAACCAGTTGCTCGCGGGCCTCACGCCCGATCAGCGCGCGGTGTTGCACCTGCGCATCGTCGGCGGCTTCACCGTCGAGGAGATCGCGCGGATCCTCGGCAAGCCGTCGGGCGCGGTCAAGGCCCTGCAGCGGCGCGCGTTGAGCTCGCTGCGCCGGGACGACAGCTCGGCGGTGGTATCGCCATGAGCTTCTTTGACGGTGACGGTCTAGTGATGCCCGCACGCTCGTACGACGATTTCGAGCTCGAGCTCGACGCCGCCACGATCGCGGAGCTCGAAGAGTGCTGGGCCGTTCTCTGTGCGTCGCCCCCGCCCGAGCTCGCCGAGCGCCACATCCGGGCCGCGGCTGCCGCCGCGGCGCGGCAAATGTCCGGACCGCGTACCCTGTCGGCGCGCTCGCTCGGCCGAGTCGCCGCGGTGAGTGCGGTTGCGTTCGTGGCCACCACCGGTCTGGCGGCGGCCGATGTGCTCCCGCCGGTGGCGGTGCACGCGATCACGACGGCCGTCGACACGGTGAAGGCCGCGGTCAACCCGATGCCCGACGAGATCTCAGCGCCCACCCTGCCCACCGCACCGATCCAGACGCGCTCGGCGGCCCCGGCACCGGCGGCGCCGGCCAACAACGAGACTTCGACGACAGCCGCGGCCGAGGTCGCCACCACGGCTCCGGGCCCGTCGACCACGGTCACGACCGTGGTCGTCCGCACCACGACCACGGTGGTCACCATCGTCACGTCGACCACCGTGCCCGGCGACGGCACGGCTTCCGCGCAGGGCACCACCACGACCACCGCGCCCGACGACGGCACCGCGACGGCCCAGGGCACCACCACGACCACCGCGCCCACCTCGACCTCCACCTCCACCACGTCGCCGTCGACCACCACCTCCACGACCGCGCCGTCCCCGTCGACGACCGCACCGCCACCGACCACCACGCCCTGACCGTCGGCCTCGGCCGGCGCGCGCCTCGTGCTGCACGTCTTCCTCGGAACCAAGGCGCAGTACATCAAGACCGCGCCCGTCGTGCGCGAGCTCGATCGGCGCGGGGTGTCGTATCGCCTCATCGACTCGGGCCAGCACGCCCGGCTGACCCGCACGCTGCGCAGTGAGCTCGGCTTGCGCGAGCCCGATGTGACGCTCGGCGGGGCCGACGACGTCGACACGATCCCCGGTGCGATCGCGTGGTCGGCGCGCACGGCCGCGCGCATGGCCTCTCGGACGCAGGTGCGGCGCGAGATCTTCGGCGGTGAGAACGGCACGTGCGTCGTCCACGGCGACACGCCGTCGACGCTGCTGTCGACGGTGATGGCGCGACGCGCCGGGCTGCGGGTCGCGCATCTCGAGGCGGGGCTCCGATCGCACTCGCTGGTGCATCCGTTTCCGGAGGAGCTGATACGCCTCCTCGTGATGCGGCGCGCCGATGTGTTGTTCGCACCCGACGAGCACGCGGTGCGGAACCTGGCCGCGCTGCACGTGCGCGGACGCGTGGTGCGAGTCGCGGCGAACACCAGCGTCGAGGCGCTGCGGGCGGCGTTGAGTGGGGAGCTCGAGCCGTGCGGTGCGGGCCCGGCCGTCGTGACGGTGCACCGCGTCGAGAACCTCCATCGGCCGCGGCGGCTTGAGCAACTCGTCGACGTCGTCGTTCGGATCGCGACGAAGGGCAAGGTCGAGTTCGTCGTGCACGGCCCCACGAGCGCGGTGTTCGCGAAACGCGGTCTCGACGCGAAGCTGCGACACGCCGGCGTCGAGGTCGTGCCGCTGCTCCCACACGCGGCGTTCGCCCGACGTCTGCGCGACGCGCCGTTCGTGATCACCGACGGCGGCAGCGTGCAGGAGGAGTGCGCGTTGCTCGGTGTGCCGACGCTGCTGTGGCGGGCGCGAACGGAGCGAGACGATGGGCTCGGCGCGAACGTGGTGTTGTCGCGTTATGACGCGTCGGTCGTCGAGCGCTTCCTTGCTCATGCAGAGGAGTGGCGCCGTCCTGTTGTCAGCTCCGACGTGCAGCCGTCGCAGGAGATCGTCGATGCGTTGCTCAGCGGGTGACGGCCCTCCGTCCAGCGATGCCCCCAGCCGACAATGGCGTGATTTATACGTTGCTGTACAACAGCGTACACTCGATCCAATGAGTGTGACGATGAGCGTGAGCGAAGCTCGGGCCTCGTTCCCCGAGGTTCTCGACCGGGTGCTGGCCGGCGAAGAGGTCACACTGACTCGTCACGGAAAGCCGGTGGCGGTTGTCGTTCGGCCCGACGCTCTCCGAGCGCGCCGCGCCGACAACGCGCTCGCGACTGCAGGGCAGATCCGAGATCTGCTCGCGCAGAGCCGGGCGCGCCGGCTCGGTCCAGCGAAGCTGACCAAGACGCGCGCCGACGCGCTGGTGGCCGACGTCCGGGCGGGCCGGTTGAGCAGGTAGCGCCTCGTGGACGCCTTTGACGCCGACGTGTTGATCTACGCAGCCGCGGCCAATCACTCGCTCGGGCGGCGGGTACGCGCGTTGTTCCCCGCGGGACCGGTCGAGGACACTGAGGCGGTGGCGGGGATCGGCTCCGTGCTGCTTCTGCCTGAGTTGCTCACGAAGCCGTTGCGCGATCGCGCGGACGCGGAACTGGAGCAGATGTCGGCACTGCTCAGCCGGCTCGAGCTCCTTCCGGCTGACAAGGCCGTCGCGGAGCTCGCGACCGCGCTGGGGGCTGCGTACGGGTTGCGCGCGGCAGACTCGGTGCACCTCGCGACCGCGGTCGGAGCGGGCGCCGACCGCTTCGTGACGAACAACGCAGACGACTTTCCGCAGACGATCGCCGAGATCGACATCGTGTACCCCCGCGACCTTCCCGACCCCGGTCGCGCCCGTTGATGCGCCAGATGCAGCGCAGCGCGTCGAACGTGTCGGCTCACGACCGGCAGTTCGCCAGATCTCCACCGACGTGTCGCGCCAAGCGCCATCAATCGATGCGCGTGAGCAGCTCGTCGAGAGCGTCGTCGTTGCCGCGCTCACGTGCTTGCAGACGCGCGCGACCTTCGAGCACTGCGTCGACGCGCGGCGCAACGGCACGGACCGAGTCCGCGATCGCGGCCACGCCCGTCTCGCTCCACGGCACGAGCGCGCCGCCCGCGCCCAACTCGAGGGCGAGCGCGTCGACCTTGGGCGAGTAGCCGATCGCCACACTCGGCCGCCCGGCGAGCGTCGCCGCCACCACACCGTGGTACCGCATGCTCACCACCACCGCGCCGGTGCCGACCTCGTCGAGCACGGCGTTGAGCGTCGGGCGCACGAGCGTGGTCGGGCTGTGCATCGCGGCGGCCACCTGCTCGTGCACCTCGTGATCCCGGTCCGCCTGCAGCGCCACGAAGTGCACCGGCAAGCCCGAGGCGGTTGCGGTCGCATCGAGGGCTCGGGCCATCGCGGGCAGGAACCAGGCGGGCAATTCCTGCTGCAGGCGGGATCCGACGGGCATCCGCCGCCGACGATCCGACCACGGCCGCAGGCACACCACCAGGCGATCGGCGGCCGCCGCGTCCGGGATCGGCAACCCGAACGCGAGATCGGCCGTCGTCCGCGCCCGTACCCCGACTGATTCGAGGAGCTGACGCGACGGTTCATCACGCACCGTGACCACGGCGGCTCGCCGTAACGCCTTCCGCACGAGCCATCGGCCCGATCTCGTGGTGAGCGGGCCGGCGCCAAGGCCGATGGCGGCCACGATGCCGTCGCCGGCGATGCGGCGATACAGCGGCCGGGCCAGGTGGTACGGGAGGTTGAACGGGCTCGTCTCGTCCTGCAGCAGCCCG
>DASZHU010000352.1:0-3871 GCA_035937605.1 Acidimicrobiales bacterium
CCGGGGTCTGTGCCGGGAGATCCCGCCGACGGTGTTCTTCCCCAGCGATGGCGTGGGAGTGGAGATCGCCCGCCAGATCTGCGCCACGTGTCCAGTCAAGGAGCCCTGTCTGGAGTACGCGCTCGAGCACCGGATCGACCACGGCGTGTGGGGCGGTTGTTCCGAGCGCGAACGGCGACGCATCCTCAAGCGTCGCCGCGTCGGCGAACCGACTCCGTCGTCCTAGAACCGCTCGATATCGGGCGGTCCCCCGCCACCATCACCCATTTGCCGTGATCTTGCGTGGGGGAGCGCGTACGTTCGAGACCCCGTGATCGAGTGCGTCATCAACGTCAGCGAGGGGCGCGACGCCGCCACCATCGCGACGATCGAGGGCGCCGCGGGCGACGCGTTGCTCGATGCACAAGTCGACGCCGATCACCACCGGGCCGTTCTCACACTCTCCGGGCCCGACGTAATCTCGGCGGCGCGCGCCGTCGCCCGTACTGCGGTCGACCATCTCGATCTTCGGGCGCATTCCGGGGTGCATCCACGGATCGGGGTCGTCGACGTCGTCCCGTTCGTCCCGCTCGCGGGTTCGACGATGCGCGACGCGCTCGCGGCGAGGGACGACTTCGGGACGTGGGCGGGCACCGAGCTCGCGCTGCCGTGCTTCTTCTTCGGACCGGAGCGCTCGCTGCCCGACATCCGTCGGGGCGCGTTCTCGACCATCTCCCCGGATCGTGGCCCTGGGGCGCCGCACCGCACCGCCGGCGCGTGCGCCGTCGGGGCGCGCGGGGTGCTCGTCGCCTACAACCTTTGGCTCGCGAGCACGGACCTGGCGCTGGCGAAGGACATCGCCCGGCGCCTGCGCTCGCCGACGATCCGAGCCCTCGGACTCGCCGTGGGCGACCACGTGCAGGTGTCGTGCAACCTGCTGGCCCCTGAGGTCACGGGCCCGGCCGTTGTGTTCGACACGGTCGAGGCGCGTGCGAACGTTGCGCGGGCCGAGGTCGTGGGGCTCGTACCCCGCTCCGTCCTGGACGCCGTGCCCCGTCGCCGTTGGGCACAGCTCGACCTGGACGACGAGCGGACGATCGAGGCGAGGATCAGGCGGTGGCGCCGCTAGCGGCCCGACGGGCCAGCGCGCGCTGACGGCGGATGCGACGCCGCTCGCGCTCGCTCATGCCGCCCCAGATGCCGAACTTCTCGCCGTTGACCAGCGCGTACTCGAGGCACTCCTCGCGCACGACGCAGCCCCGGCACACCTCCTTGGCCTCACGGGTCGATGCCCCGCGCTCTGGAAAGAACAGATCGGGGTCGACGCCCAGGCAGTTGGCATAGTCCTGCCACGCTCGTACCTCGACGTCGGTCTCGATTGCGGTCGTAATGCGCATGTCGGCCCTCCTGCGACCCGGATGGCGACCATGGCCCCTCAAGCCCCCACGGCAGCAGGCTTGGCAGGGTCAATACCACGCCTGTAACTACAACGGTGTGATCTTGCCCGGTCGGTGACCGATCGCGCAAGGGGCAAGATGTCCGATGTGGAGATTCGGACGGTCGAGGCCGACATCACCACCCTCTCCGTCGACGCCATCGTGAACGCTGCGAACTCGTCGCTGCTCGGCGGCGGAGGGGTCGACGGGGCGATCCACCGGGCCGCCGGGCCCGAGCTGCTCGCCGAGTGTCGCCAGCTCGGCGGTTGCGAAACCGGCGATGCGAAGGCCACGAAGGGCTACCGCCTGCCGACGCGGTGGGTGATCCACACGGTGGGCCCGGTGTGGCGCGGCGGCGAGGCCGGGGAAGCCGAGCTCCTGGCGTCGTGCTACCGACGATCGCTCGAGGTCGCGGACGAGCACGACGTCCGATCGATCGCGTTCCCGGCCATTTCGACCGGCGTGTACGGGTACCCAAAGCACCTCGCGTCACGTATAGCGGTCAGTGCACTTCGTTCCGCGGCGACGAGCGTTACAAGTGCGTTGCTCGTTGCCTTCGACCCTGCCACCGCGCGGCTCTACGAGGTACACATCCAAGACGTTCCGTGACGCGCGCAGCGCGCTGCGGGAGCTGGTCGTGCGACCGATTTACCCTGGTCACGAAGTGGGATGGACTCTTGACATGTTCACACGCCGAACTGCCGTGGCAGCAGTGCTGCTCGCGCTGTTCGGCGCGGCGTGTGGGAGCAACGGCAGTGCCCGCGTGGCCGCCCAGGGAAGCGCGAGCAGCGCGAACGCGACGCCCGCGGCCGCGTCGTCCGCACCGACCAGCACGCCGTCGACCGCTGCGATCGTGAACCCTGCGCCGACCGTGCCCGTACCGACGACCACGGCCGCCACTCCGACGACCCCCGCGCCGACTCCCCAAGCGACGCAGCCGGCACCGGCGTCGATCGAGGTGGAGTACCAACCGCACGAGGGTTCCACCGCGAGCGCCACCATCGACGGACCGAACGGTGCGCACTCGAAGTCGCTGGCGAGCGGGGCCGCGATCTTCGGCGAGCTGCCCTCCGGCACATACCACGTGACGATCACCGTCGACACCCCGTCGGGCGACCCCACAGTCGGCGACGCCCGCCAGATCATCAACGGCAAGGACGTGCACGTCGAGCCAGGTGATCGCGCCACGATCGCCTGCGACGACAACGGGTGCGCCGGCACGCTCTGAGAACTCCGCTGGAGGGAGTTTGGATCTGGGCCGCATCCGAAGGGGTGCGGCCCGACCCAATTCCGCGAGACAAGCTCACCCAACCTGCTTCTTGCAGTACCTACGAAACACTTCTGTATCGCCGGTACTGCAAGAACGCGAGTGTCAGCGGGCGCGGGCGCCTTTGCGTTGGGTTCGGTGCTCGACGAAGTCGACGAGCACATAGTCGCCGAGGGTCTCGGGCGTGGTGAAGAAGGCCCGGCCGCCGTTCATCTGCGTCAGCTTCTCGACGAACGCCTTCAGGTAGCTGGTCGCGTCGAGCATGAACGTGTTGATGCGGATGCCCTCACGCGTGCACCGCGCCACCTCGCGCAGCGTGGCATCGACGGTCTCGCGCACGGGCGGGTAGCTGAAGAACGGCTCGCTCATCCCGGGCTCGAAATGGGCCGTGGGCTCGCCGTCGGTGATCATGATGACCTGCTTCGTGCCGCCCTCGCGGGCGAGCATCCGCCGGCTCAACATGAACCCGTGCTGCATGTTGGTGCCGTACACGAAGTCCCACGACACCTCGGGCAGGTCCTCGGGCTTGAGCTCGCGGGCGACGGACGAGAAGCCGACGATGCCGAGATAGTCCCGCGGGAACTGCGACGAGATGAGCGAGTGCAGCGCCATCGCCACCTTCTTGGCCGCGAGGAAGTTGTCGCGCATGGGCATCGACAGTGAGAGGTCGAGCATGAGCACACTGCTCGTCTTCGTGAGGTGCTCGGTGCGCTCGATCTCGAAGTCGTCGGGCTGCAGCCTCACCGGCGTGCCCCGGCCGGCGCGCCGGATGGCGTTGCGCACGGTGCGCTCGATGTGGAGATTGAACGGATCACCGAACTCGTACGGCTTGGTGTCGTACGCGCGCTCGTGACCGGCGCCCGTGCGTTCGAGCTCGTGTGAGCCCATGCGATCGCGACTCAACTTCTTGAACAGATCATTCAGCGCGTTGGAGCCGATCTTGCGAATGCCGCGCGGCGTGAGCTCGTAGCGTCCCTCGCGATTCTCGATGAGGCCAGCCTCCTCGAGCATCTTGGCCAGCTCACTCATGCGCTCGAGGCTGTGCGCAGCGTCGTCGCCGAGCAGCTCGCGTGCCCGGTCGGTGTCGACCTCCGCGAGCGCACCGGGGCTCGTCGCGCCCCGCAGCAGGTTCTCGAGCTGGTCCATGTCGCCGAGGTCCTGCATGAGGCTGGCCGCCTCTGCGAACCCG
>DASZHU010000353.1:0-3635 GCA_035937605.1 Acidimicrobiales bacterium
CTCGTCGACCAGCTCGCGGTGGAGGCGTCGCTCACGCAGCTGAGCCGCACCGGCTCGCTGGCCTGACTCAGCGCCCCTTGCGGCGGCGCAGCTCCATGTACGCCACGTTCAGCTCGCGGATCCGGCGGTCGCTCGCTTCGCGTTCCTCGTCGTTCGCGTCCACGAGGCGGTCGGGGTGATGCAGCTTCGCCAGCCGGCGATGCGCGGCGCTGATCTCCTCCCACGACGCGGATGGCGGTAGCCCGAGCACGACGTAGGGATCGGTCTCGTCGAAGATGCCATCCTGCGCGCCCGTCCAGTCGAACAGCGACTCGGTGCTGAAGTACTCCTCGAACGCATGGGTGCGTTCGCTCCGCTCGTCGACGGCCTTTTTCTTCGTCCGACCGCTCGGTGCCTTGTTGCTATCGAGCTCTTCGCGCGCCGCCCACCAGGCATGCTCGTCGCTGCTGATCTGGACGTTGTCGTCCGCCTTGGCGTCGGGGTCGTCCTTCTTACGCCGGCGGAGCACCCCCCCAAGCTAGGTTCCCGGAGTGAGGCTCGGTGTCGACACCGGTGGAACCTTCACTGACGCGGTGGCCGAGGACGGCCGTGCGATCAAGGTGCCGACGACACCGAATGACCCATCCGCGGCGGTTGCGACCGCGATCGACGCCCTCGATTCGGCGCCCGACGTGCTTGCGCACGGAACCACCGTGGCCACCAACGCGTTGCTCGAACGCACCGGTGGCACGGTCGCACTCGTCACGACGGCCGGTTTCGAGGATGTGATCGAGATCGGACGGCAAGACCGTCCTTCGCTGTACGACCTCTGGGCCGATCGGCCCGACCCACTTGTGGCCCGCGCGATGCGATTCCCGGCCGACGCGGTCGACGACCTGCCAGCGACTGTCGACGCGGTGGCGGTGTGCCTGCTACGGAGCGATCTCGATCCATCAGCGGAACGCGAGCTCGGCCGGAGACTCGCCGCGAGAGGCCACGACGTGACGTGCTCGGCTGATGTGTCGCCCGAGTTCCGCGAGTACGAGCGGATGATCACCACGGTTGTGAACGCGTATCTGCGCCCAGCGTGTCGCGGCTACTTGCAACGCCTCGAGCGGCTTGCGCGCGAGGTGCTCGTCATGACTTCCGCGGGCGGTCTGCTTCCTCTCGACGACGCCGCGGCCCTGCCCGCGACCTTGCTGCTGTCCGGGCCGGCCGGCGGCGTGTTGGCGGCCGCCGCCGTCGCCGGGGCGAACGGCGCGCCGAACGCGATCACCTTCGACATGGGGGGCACGTCGACCGACGTTTGCCTCGTGCGCGGCACCGCGCCCGAGCCCGCCGCGGGACGGATGATCGCGGGGCTCGCGCTCCGGTTGCCGTCGCTCGATGTGCACACCATCGGCGCGGGCGGCGGATCGATCGCGCGTCTGGACGCGGGCGGCGCCTTGCTCGTCGGCCCGCTGAGCGCCGGCGCCGTTCCCGGCCCGGCGTGTTACGGGCGCGGCGGCACGGCGCCGACGGTGACCGACGCCGACCTGGTGCTCGGTCGGCTGCCGGCCGCCGAGGGCCTCCCCGGTCTCGGCGCGCTCGACGTGGACGCGGCAACGGCGGCGCTAGGTCATGCTGGCGTATCCGCGGAAGGGATCGTGACGGTCGTGAACGCCGGTATGCAGCAGGCGCTGCGCGCGGTGTCCGTCGAACGTGGTGTCGATCCGCGCGAGCTCGTGTTGGTCGCGTTCGGCGGAGCCGGTCCGCTGCATGCGTGCGAGCTCGCAGACGCAGTCGGGATGCGGACGGTGATCGTGCCGGCGCGTGCCGGCGTCCTGTCGGCGCTCGGGATGTTGGGTGCGCCCCGCCGTCGTGAGCTCGTTCGCTCGTGGGCGGGAGATGGCGACATGACGGCGGCACTGTCGGAGCTCGTGGCGCAGGCTCGTCGCTTGGTTGGTGCCGATGCGGTGACCTCGACGGCGTTCGACGTTCGCTACGAGGGCCAGAGTCACGAGCTGACGGTCGACCGCATCGACGACTTCCACGCGGAGCACGAGCGGCGCAATGGCTATGCGAGACGCGACGCGCCCGTCGAAGTGGTCGCGCTGCGGGCCAGCGCCCGCATCGAGGCGGCACTCGACGTGACGTCGTTACCGGTGCCGTCGCGCGCAACCGGCGTCGGCCCGTGCGTGATCGTGGAGCCCGACTGCACGATCTGGGTGGCCGAGGGCTGGCGGGCGCGGCACGGCGAGGCCGGAGCGCTGGTCTTGGAACGATGACCGCGCTCGACCCAGCCGCACTGCAGGTCTTGGTGTCACGACTCGTCGGCATCGCGGACGAGATGGGCGCGGTGTTGCGCCGAGCCGCGTTCAGCCCGAACATCAAAGAACGTGCCGACTGCTCGGCCGCGCTGTTCACGGTCGATGGTGAGTTGCTCGTCCAGGCGGAGCACATCCCGGTGCATCTCGGCTCGATGCCGGCGTCGGTGCGGGCCGCGATCGATGCGTGTGGTCCGGCGTTGCACCCGGGCGACCACGTGATCCTCAACGACCCCTTCGCCGGCGGCACGCATCTCAACGACATCACGCTCGTCGCGCCCTGCTTCGTGAACGGCGCGCTGGCCGGGTGGGCGGCGAACCGCGCCCATCACGCCGACGTCGGAGGGTCGGCGCCTGGTTCGATCCCCGCCGACGCCGTCGACATCGCGCAGGAGGGTCTGCGACTGCCGCCGGTTCTCCTCACGCCGCAGGTGCGCGCCGTGCTGCTGGCGAACACGCGCACTCCGGCCGAGCGAGCGGGCGATCTCGATGCGCAGGTCGGTGCAAACGTTCTCGGCGTGCGTCGCCTCGCCGAGCTGATCGCGAGCGCGGCGCCATTGCACGAGGTCGTCGACTACGCCGAGCGGCGGATGCGCGCCGCGTTGCGAGAGATGCCGGATGGATCGTGGCCTGCCGCCGACGTGCTCGACTCGACCGGGCCAGCGCAGCCACCGGCAACAATCCGCGTGGTGGTGACGATCGCCGGCGACGCCATCTCGTTCGACTTCACGGGCACCGATGCGCAGCGCTCGGGCAACGTGAACGCGGTCGTGGCCGTGACCATGTCCTGTGTGGCGTTCGCGTTGCGTTCGGTCACGGATCCCACCATTCCCGCCAGCGGCGGCGCGTTGCGGCCGTTGCGGGTCATCGCGCCCCGCGGCTCTATCGTCGCCGCGACGCCTCCGGTGGCGGTGGGTGCCGGCAATGTCGAGGTGAGCCAACGCGTTGCAGACGTCTGCTTACGGGCGCTCGCGTACGCAGTGCCGGAGCGCGTGGGGGCCGCGTCGCAGGGGACGATGAACAATGTCCTCATCGGCAGCGACGGCTGGGTGTACTACGAGACCGTCGCTGGCGGCCAGGGCGGTCGCCTCGGTCGAGCCGGGATGAGCGGTGTGCACACCGGCATGACCAATCCGATGCAACGGGACTACCAATCGGCGGTCCCAACAATTGGCATGAGTGGTGTCCAAACCGGAATGACGAATACGAAAAATACGCCCATGGAGGCGTTGGAGCGGGTGTTTCCGATGAGGGTGTTGCGTTACCGGTTGCGGCGGGGCAGCGGGGGTGCCGGTCTGGCTCCGGGGGGTGAGGGCATCGAGCGTGATCTGCAGATGCTCGAGGACGTGA
>DASZHU010000354.1:0-2056 GCA_035937605.1 Acidimicrobiales bacterium
AGCGAGCTCGAGTTGATCGCCGTCGCGCTGCTCGGCCGGGAACGGATCGCATCGCTCGATGCGACCATCAGTCGAGATCGCGCCGAATCTCGTCGCCAGGTCCGCGAGCTGCTCGTCCGTCGGACCGCGATGCAACCGCAGCACGAGTTGGTCGCCGACCCAGCGCAGTGAGTGGTAGTTGCGGTAGAAGCCGATGACCACGTCCGCGGCGGTCGACACGTCGTCGGTGCACAGGAACAGATCGAGATCGTCCTCGTCGATGAGGCGGCGGGTGACGACGTCGGCGCGGAGGAAGTCGGCGAACCCGGACCAGAAGGTGCCGCGCGGCTCGTCCAGCAACACGACGGGCGCCGGTGAGGCCTTCCCCGTCTGGATGAGGGTGAGCAGTTCCATCGTCTCGTCGAGCGTGCCGAACCCGCCCGGGAGCGACACGAATCCGAGCGACTCCTTCATCAACATCAGCTTGCGGGTGAAGAAGTACTTCATCGAGATCAGCTTCTCGTCGCCGGCGATGAAGGCGTTGGCCGACTGCTCGAACGGGAGCCGGATGTTCACACCGAACGCGTGATCGCGTCCGGCGCCTTCCAACCCCGCGGCCATGATGCCGGGGCCGGCTCCGGTCACGACCATCCAGCCCTGCGAGGCCATGTGTTGCGCGAGATCGCGCGCCTGTGCATAGGACGGGTCGGTGGGCAGCGTACGGGCGGAGCCAAAGATCGTGATCTTGGGAACGTCGCGGTACGGCGCGAACGCGCGGAACGCGGCGCGCATCTCCTTCAACGTGGCGCTGGTGATCTTGAGGTCGAGGCGATCCGCGTTGTCGGTGGCGAGCCGAACGGCCGATGCCAGGATGTCGAACAGCACGTCGCGATCGCGCTGTACCCCGAGCTGATCGAGCATCTCCTGGAGCTCGCGGTCGAGTCGCGCGTCGCCGGAGCGTGGCGAGCGCGCCTTCGCACTCATTCCCACCACTCCTCGGGCAGCGTGGCCTCGATCGAGCGGATGTTGGTGCGGGTGCACGCCGCACACACTCGACCCATCCCGCGTTCATCCGTGACGAGGGACCAGCCCGCGGGGAGATCGCTCTCGTCGTCGGCCGACGCGCCGCAACGCGAGCATGTGGCGCGGGCGCGGTCCTCTGTCATCACGAGGGACGCTACCGTCGCCCGCCCGGCCCGCTCGGCCGCTGGTTTAACGTGCTGGCAATGGCGGTCGTGCTCGTGGTCGATGATGAACCGGACGTCCGCCTCGTGGCACGGCTCGTGCTCACGTCCGCGGGCTACGAGGTGATCGAGGCGTCGTCGGGTGAAGAGGCGCTCGCCTATCTCGATGGAGACCGGCGCCCCGACGCGGTTCTGCTCGACGTACGCATGAAGGGAATCGACGGCTGGGAGACGCTGCGCCGGATGCGGACCGACCTGGCCGCTGGGGATCTGCCGGTCGTGATCTTCACCGCGCAGCTGGCCGCTCGGAAGGACGCGCCCGCGCCGTGGAAGGACTACGAGCACTTCCTCACCAAGCCGTTCGATCCGGACGGCCTGCTCGAGGCAGTGCGCCAGGCGATCGGTACCGCCGGCTCAGGGAACTGAGAAGTCGCGGTTCGGCTCGGCCGGAGGCGCGAGGAAGCCGTCCACGGGACGCCAGCGCATCGACTTCATGTCCTCGAGCACGTGGGCCATGTTGAGGAGGTCTTCCTCGTAGCGGAACTTGCCGCTGCCCGCGTAGATCATGCGGCTCCAGCCCGACTGTCTCGTGCCGTTGGGCAGCACCTGGGTCCACTTCACGGCAACGTCGTTGCCGGCAACCGCGGTGAACTCGATCGGGAACAACCAATCGTCGAGGCCGACCATGCTGTCGTCGAGGAACGCGGTGATCGCGGCAAGGCCTTCGACGCGCCCGTGCGCGGGGTCGATGAACACCGCATCGTCGGTGAAGAAGCGAGCGAGGTCTGACCACTTCCCGCGCTTGTCGTCGATCTGACGACGCAGCGCGACGTACTCGGCGATCGTCGCCTCGACCTCTTCGCGGGCATGGTTCACGTCAGACACCGGCGACG
>DASZHU010000355.1:0-5967 GCA_035937605.1 Acidimicrobiales bacterium
CGAGGAGCACGATCGTCGCGCCGGTGATACCCAGGTCGGACGAGTTCGGCGACGTCGCCGCGGACAGCGCGCCCGACAAGCCTCGGTCGGCCAGGGTGTCACGCTGCACCCAGGCCGACACGAGCTCGAGCGGGACGACCAGCGCGCCGGCCACGATGATGACCGAGCGCGGCGCCGCCTTGATCACCTCGATGGCACCGTCGAGCACGTCCGCGACGGTCATCGGCCGCATCGGCAACGGCATCGGCACGTCGACCGCGTCGACGGCCTCGTCACGACTCCGCGTGGTCGGGCGAGATGCGTGGGGCGCAGGCTCGTCGCCCGGGCGAGCGTCGGGCGCGAGCCAGGGCGAGGACACGCCGCGAGGGTACGTGGTCTCCTGACGGTCGTCGGGCCCATCGCGTTCTGCGGGGAGCGAGAGAGGTGTCACGATCTCCGAGTGGAGGGGCACGGGCCGCACAGCTACGGCGACGGCATCGCCGACGCGTACGACGACTGGTACGGCGACCAGTTCGACACCGCGGCCGCGGTCGACGCGCTGGCCGCGCTCGTTCCGCAGACCGGTACCCGACGCCTCCTCGAGCTCGGCATCGGGACGGGGCGCCTCGCACTCCCGCTCGTCGACCGGGGCTTCGACGTGTGGGGCGTCGACGCCTCCACCGCGATGGTCGATCGGCTGCACGACGATCCCCGTGGGCGCACGATCCCCCTCGCGGTCGGCGACATGGCCGACGTCGACCTGGATGCGCTCCCCGGTGGTGCCTCAGCGCGGTTCGCGGTGGTGTTCGTCGCCGTGAACACGTTCTTCAACCTGACGTCCGCGGATGCGCAGGCCCACTGTCTCGACCGGGTGCGTGCAGTGCTCGAGCCCGCTGGTGCCTTCGTACTCGAAGGCTTCGTCCCGGCCGTGGATCGAACGAGCACCCGCGTCGACGCCCGGACGATCGAGCTCGACCACGTGATCCTCACAGCCAGTCGGCACGATGCCGACGAGCAGCTCGTGACGGGTCAACACATCGAGATCCGCGAGTCCGGCATCAAGCTGCGGCCGTGGATGATCCGGTACGCGCCGCCCGCGGAGCTCGACGCAATGGCCGCCGCCGCCGGGCTGCACCTCGCCGCGCGGTGGAGCGATTGGAAGGGCACGGCCTTCGCCGACGGGGACAACGTGCACGTATCCGTGTACCGACCGAACTAGGTTCCTGGAACGTGCTCTCAGGATCACGCCGTTGAGCCAGCTTCGGCTCAACCCACTCACCGGCCGATGGGTCACCATCGCGACCGACCGTTCTTCACGTCCGGGCGACTTCTCGCCGCGCCGGTTGCCGGTCGAGGCTGACCCCGAACGGCCCTGCCCGTTCTGTCCAGGCAACGAGGAAGCCACACCTCCCGCCCTCGAGACCTACGGGCCGGGCGGGCAGTGGCAGGTGCGCGTCGTGCCCAACCTGTATCCCGCGTTCTCCGGCGACGAGCCCATGTCGGTGAGCAACCTGGGACCGGTGTTCACGCAGGCGTCGGCGAGCGGCATCCACGAGGTGCTGGTGATCGCCCCCGAGCACGGCGGCAGCATGGCCGACCTCGACGATCTGGCCGCCGGGCTCGTGATGAACGCGATCCGCGATCGCATGGAGGAGCACGCGCGCCACGCCAACGTGCGCTACACGCAGGCCATCGTGAACCACGGGCGGGAGGCGGGCGCCTCGCTCCTGCACCCGCACGGCCAGTTGCTGGGCATCCCGTTCGTGCCGGGCGAGCTCGCCGAGGAGCGATCGGGTTTCGTGCGCTTCGAGGGTTCGTGCCTGCTCTGCACGATGAACGACGCGGAGGTCGCGGCCGGTCACCGCGTGGTGCACGAGGACGATCGGGTGGTGGTGGTGTGCCCGTTCTGGGGCGGCAGCCCCTACGAGATGCTCGCGGTGGCCAAGCAACACGAGACGCAGCTGGCCCGGGCGACGCCGCAGGACGTGGTGGCGGTCGGCCGCGCCATCCGAGACGTGCTCGAGCGGCTACGCCGGACCGTGGGCGACGTGGCCTACAACGTGGTGTTCCACACCGCCCCGCACCACCAGCACGACGAGCACTTCCACTGGCACGCGCACATCCTCCCGCGGATCACGAGCATCGCCGGCTTCGAGCAGGGCACGGGCGTGCTCATCAACATCGTTTCGCCCGAGCTCGCCGCGCAGCAGCTCACCGCCACCGATTAGGCCGCGATCAGGAGCTCTGCGGGGTGGTCGTGCTCTTCGGGCACGCACGGGCACGGAGGGTTCAACTCGCCGCAGCCGACCTGGAACGAGTGGAGCTCGTGCGGGAGCTCACACGTGAAGTCCATGCACTCGGTGGAACCGTCGGCGTGTTCGATCGAGATGCCCTCGCACTCGTACATGTCGTCCATGTCGACAGTGTGCGGAGGGGGTACGACAGTGGGCCGCCGGAAGGGGCGTTCTGAGCCGACATGGCGAAGGTGCGAGTGTCGGTCACGATCGAGGCGCCGCCCCGCCGTGTGTGGGCGGCCATCGAGGACGTGGCCACCCACGTGCGATGGATGGACGATGCCGTGGCGATCCGATTCACCTCCCCGCAGCGACAGGGTGTCGGCACGGCGTTCGACTGCGACACGCGGATCGGCCCGGTGAGCCTCACGGACCGGATGGTGATCACCGAGTGGAAGCCGGGGCGCGTCATGGGAGTGCGCCACGACGGCATCGTGAAGGGTCGGGGGAAATTCACCCTGCGGCGCCGGCGCCACGGCCGCACGCACTTCACCTGGGATGAGCGGCTCGTCGTGCCGTGGTGGCTCGGCGGACCGGTCGGCGGACTCGTCACCGCCCGAATCCTGCGGCGGGTGTGGCGGACCAACCTGGTCCACCTCAAGGAGATCGTCGAGCGCTAGACCGACGCACTGGCCGCGACTATCGCGGCCACGAAGCACACCGCGCCGAGCGCACCGCACAACACGACGGACACCACCCGGTTCGTCATCCGGGGGCCGAGCTCGTACAGCAGCACACCACAGAGGTAGCCGCCCGCGAGCCCTCCGAGATGGCCGCCGATCGAGATGCCGGGCACGCCGAACGTGAACGCGAGGTTGATGAGCAGGATCCCGCCGAGGCCGCTCTGCCAGATGTTGATTCCCTGCGACCGTTGTGCCGCGAGCGCGAGCCCGAACAGGCCGAAGATCGCGCCCGACGCGCCGACCGTCGGGTCGTGCGGGCTGAGGATCATCACGCCGAGCGAGCCGGCCAGCAACGACGTGCCGTACACCACAGCGAACCGCGTGCGCCCCACCGCCGCCTCGAGCTGCGAACCGAGGATCCACAGGGCGAACATGTTAAAGCCGATGTGCAGCAAACCGGCGTGCAGGAAGCCGCCGGTGACGAGCCGCCACCATTCGCCGTGTGCCACGCCGATCGGCGCGGAGAACACCTGGCCGCCGATCCGCACCACCGCGCTGCCGAGCAGGCCGTAGTCCTCCGCGAAGGCGCTGGTTCCCGACAGGATGTCGCCTGAACCGCGGCTGAGGCCGAGCACGAACACGAGCACGTTGACGGCAATCAGCGTCTGGGTGACGATCGGACGGCCTCCGGCCCGCCTCAGCGTGCGGGCGGTGTAGACGCGCTGCTGGCCCCGACGAGAGCACTCGGGGCAGTGGAAGCCGACCGACGCCTGCGTCATGCACTGCGGGCAGATCGGTCGATCACATCGTTGGCAGGTGACGCCCGCCCGCCGATCGGCGTGGCGGTAGCACGTCTGGATCGGCTCGGCCATGGGCGCAGAGACGCTACCGGGCGATCGCGATACCCAGTGCGTCACCCACTCTTCTGACGCCGTCGTGCTCCCCGCCGCGGCGGAGCGCGTCGACAACGAGCTCCTGGGCGCGATCCACGTCGATGTCCAGATCGAGATCGCGGGTGAGTCGGAGCAGCCCGAGTGCGGCATCGATGCGGGCCTCGTCGCCCGGGTCGTCGAGCACGCGCTCCACCGCGGCGAGCACCGACGTGGTCATGATCGCCGCGGCCCGGGGTGACGCGAGCTGCAGTCCCATGCGGCGGGCCTCCCGCACGATCTCTTGGGCGGCGGTGAACGACTCGGCGCTCTCGTCGCCCACGGCGCGTGCCACCTCGGTCTCGAAGCGGCGGGCCAACGCGAACTCCGCGGGCGCCCGCAGCTCGGGCGGCAACGGGTAGCCGGCGGTGACCAGCGCGTTCAGGCGGGGCCGATGATCGGCGTAGAGCTGCTCGTACGTCGTGGCGAAGCGATCGATCAGCTGCGTTGCGGCGGAGGCGACCAGTTGGTCGGCCGCATCGGGTAGGGCCGACTCGAGCCCGAACTCGTGCGGGCTCACACCTTCGGCCAGCAGCCTCAGCACGGTCGACACCGAGGCGCCGGACTGCACCGCCCTCGCAACCTCCGCGAACAACTGCTCGTCGCGCTCGGGCTCCGGCGCTCGGGTCACGCCGAACACCTCGAGGCCACCCATGTGCACCGCGGCGTACACGTGCTCGGTGCGCCGACGCGTTCGGCGGTGCTCCAGGGCCACCCGTCCACCACAGCCGACGAGAGGACCACGCTCGACCGTTGCGCCCTCGTGATCGAGCACCGCGAACGGGCCGATCGTCGCGGCGGGGTCGTGCCGTTCGAGCACTCGGACCAGCGCCAGGTGCGCAACGACTCGCGCGGCGTCGACGCGCGTCGGCTCGACGTGGCGGTACCAGATCGCCCGACCGTCTCCTTCGTCGCGCTGGTTGCTGGCGGCAGCGGCGAGGATGTCAAGGAAGCGATCGAGCGGTGCCGGCTCCTCGACCTCGTCGAGGAGGTCGACGAGTCGGGCGGCGTAGCGCAGCACCTGGAGGGTCTCGATGCCGGCGAGGTCGCTGAAGAACCAGCCGCACGAGGTGTACATCAGCTGTGCGTGGCGTTGCGCCTCGAGCAGCGAGAGCGCCACGACGTCGTCGGGCTCGGCGCCTCGGTGCTCGTCGAGGAACTCGTCGATCGTGCGCCGCTGAAGGATCACGTCGATGTACGCGTCGCGAGCAACCCACGGGTCGCGCAGCACCGCGGCACCGCAACGCTCGAAGACGTCCGCCGCGTGTTCGCGCAACACCTCCAGCGCGGCCCGCAGCGGCGCCCGCCACGCCTGGTTCCAACCCGGCTCGCCGCCGGTGCTGCAACCGCAGTCGTCGCGCCACCGAGCGACGCCGTGGATGCACGACCACGCGCTCTCCCGCACAAGCACCTCGTGCGTCGGCGCGACCTCGTCGACCAACTGCGCCGTCGTGAGCACGCGCACGCCCGCGGCATCGGCCTCGTAGGCGAACGCATAGGCCAGGGCACGGTCGGCGTACTTGTGGTGATGACCGAACGTTTCGCCGTCGGTGGCGACGACCACCGGGGTGCCGTCACGAGCGGAGTCGGCGACGCGGCGCACGAGCTCCTGGCTCGACAGTCCGGTCAAGCCGAAGGCGAGATCGTGCGAGATCGGGCCGTCGTAGAAGACGATGTCGAGGTACCGATCGCGGTCGTCGGGGTGGAACCAGCGATGTGGGGGCCCCGATGCGATGGTGCCGTCGGACACGTCGATCCAGCCGCCGTCGGCGTCATACTCGCCGGTGCCGGTGCCGTTGCCGTCGTCGAGGGCGCGCACCGCAACGGCTTGGCCCGGAGCGAGGATCGTGAAGCCGACGCCCTCCTCGACGAGGATCCGCAGCACCTCGTCGTTCACGGCAGTCTCGGGCAGCCAGAAGCCACGTGCCGCGCGGCCGAAGCGGTGACGGAAGTCGGCCAGGCCCCAGCGGATCTGCGTCCGCACATCACGCTCGTTCGCGAGCGGCAGGATCGCGTGGTTGTACGCCTGCGCGATCGCGCCGCCGTTCTCGGCGTCGGCCTCCCGGATCCGGTCGTACACGGACGCGCAGTGCTGCTCGAGCCAGGACATCAGCGTCGGTCCCACGTTGAACGACAAGTGCG
>DASZHU010000356.1:0-8237 GCA_035937605.1 Acidimicrobiales bacterium
CATCGGCCGTGTGCGTTGTGCCGTCGCGCCGCCTACGAGCTGTACCGCGATGCCGTCGGTGCTCGAGGCGCGGACGAGCTCGACGCGCGACTGCACCGCGAGCGGATCGACGGCCGCGTGAAGCGTCGCGATCGGCTTCCGTATCGCGAGCTGCCGTCGGGCGTGTTCGTCGATCTCGACGGCAAGGCCACGCTCGTTACCGACGACGAGCTCGTGTCCTGGACCGCGCAACGCGGCTACACGACTCGTACTGCCCGACCGCCCTCCGGCGACGCCGTCGTGCTGACGCCGCTCACCACGCTGAACGCGTTGCGCTCGGGTTACCCGCTGCAGATCAGCGACGCGATCGCAACGTAGCGACGCCGTCGCCCCCTGCTGACCGCGGTTAGAGCGCGGCGGCCCGGCGCGCGACGTCGCCGAAGCGTTCGAACGTGTCGCCGGGGGCCTGCGCGGCCGAACCCGCGAGGTACAGCACCGGTTGCACGTCGTGCACCTTCAGGGGCTGACAGCGATCAGCGATGCGCTGTGGAAGTTGGTCCCACGTACCTTCGACCGTGAAATGCGAGAGCAGGTCGTCGCTGATCACCGCGGCCATCCCCGCCATGTCGCCGGCCTTCTGCGCAGCCCGCAGCTTGTCGGTCGTCCCCTCGAACCCGAGCTGGTCGAAGATGAACGCGTAGTTGGGCGTCGACCCGTAGAACGCGACCATGGAGCGACTCGCCTCCCGCCATCGTGCCTGCTCCTCGTCGGTGTCGCCTACCGCGGTGAACAGCGGCACATACACCGCGAATGCCGAGAGGTCGCGCCCTGCAGCGGCGAGATTCGGCAGCAGCGTCTCTTGGTAGTACGTCGGCGTGTTCAGCGGATGTACGTGCACACCATCCGCGTGCTCGCCCGTCATCCGCAACATCCATGGGTTCACGGCTGCGACGTCGATCGGCGGATCGGGCTGATCGAGTTTGCCCGGCGACCACATCGCCGGCAGCAGCGAGAAGTCGTAGTATGTGCCCGCGTAACGCAGCGGCTCCTCGCCCCGAAACGCGCGGAAGATGGCGCGCAACGCGAGCACATAGTCGCGAAGCCGCGGACCCGGCGGATCGAACTCCGACGAGTAACGCCGCTCGATGTGGGCCCGAACCTGGGGACCGATGCCCAGACGGAACCGTCCGCCGGTTGCGTCCGCCAACTCCCACGCCACCGACGCCGTCACCATCGGGCTGCGCGGGAACGCGACGGCGACACCAGTGGCGATGTCCAGGTCGGCACCCGAGAGCGCGGCGGCCGTGCAGGCGAGGTACGCGGTGCGCCCGCTCTCGGTGATCACGAGACCCGCGAACCCGGCGTCGGCGCTTCGCCGTGCGAACGTCTGGAACTGGGGCAGGCGCGTGGCGCCGGTCATGACATGGACCTTCATCCGAGCAACTCCTCGAGCAGGCCAATCGAGTCGCAGTCCTCGACCGCACGGGTGGCGCGCTCCATGGCTTCGATCGCCTTGTCGGCCGGTTGCCAGCGGCTCCCGACGGCGGCCGTCGAGGTGAACGACACCCACGAGAAGACGGTGAACAGGCGGTACTGGTTGGCCGTCAACGTCGCATCGAGCGTGACGCCCTGACCGGCGAGCGTGTGCCGGTAGTGGTCGAGCAGGTCGCCCTCGATGGCGCGCCGGGTGTCGGTCGGGACCGAGTTGGTCAGGTGATACGCCACGTCGCGCATGCCCGGCGAGTGACTGCACATCGCCCAGTCGTAGAAGCCGGTACGGCCGTCGTGCGTGAACAGGTTGCCGGCATGCGGATCGCCATGGATGAACGTACGCTCACCCTGGTCCCACAGGTCGAGGATGTCGGCCGTGCGCTCGGCGTACAGCTCGCCGACGGCGCGGAAGACCGGCGGCATCTCGTGCGCGAAACGGTCCAACGCGACTCGGATGAAGTGTCCGGCGGCCGATGCCGCGGCGGGGTCCTTGCCGTCGCTCTTGCCGAACCCGGCGCGGTCGGGAACCCACGAAAGATCGGTCGCGAAGCGCGGGCTCTCCCAGAACGCCGCGTGGAGCCGGGCGAGCTCCTCGATCGTCGATCTCGGGTCCGACCGATACGAGCACCCGGCCGCGTCGAGATCCTCGAGCACCATGATGAACGAGTCGCCATCGACATCGGCATACCGGCAGTGCGGCGCCCGCACGGGTAACTCCGCGCCGAGCGCGGCGTAGAACCGCGCCTCCATCACTCCGATCCCGGTGAACGTGAGGAATGCGCGCTGCTTCGAGTCGAACGGCGCGAGCTTGCAGAACAGCGTGTCCGGCAACTCGCCCGCCGAGTCGATGCGCACCTTGGCCCGCCCGGTGGTGCCCGAGTGTTGGTCGATGACCTCGACCGATCGCACGTCGACGTCGAGCACCTCGCTGAACCACTGCGGCGTGAGCTCGTCGACGTCGAGCGGTATGCGCATCGGCGGCGGAGCCTACGTGGGGGCGGACACCACCTGCGCCGCCCGCGTCTGGAACCAAACCGGCAACTGATCGATCGCCATCGGACGCGCCAGCAGGAAACCCTGGGCAATGTCGCAACCAGATCCCCGCAGCATCGCCAACGTGTCCTCGGTCTCGACACCCTCGCCCACCACGCGGAGCTGAAGGTTGTGCCCGAGGTCGACGATCGACCGCACGATCGCGGCGTGTGCGGGATTGCTGAGCATGTCCAGCACGAAGCTCTTGTCGATCTTCAACTCGTGGATCGGGAGCGCGGAGAGATAGCCGAGAGACGTCTGGCCGCTGCCGAAGTCGTCGAGACTGATGCGCACGCCGAAGTCGCTGAGCTTGGCGAGCGACGTCGCCGCGCGATCCGGGTCCGAGAGCAGCGCGGTCTCCGTGATCTCGATGATGAGTCGCCCGGGTGGGACGTCGAGCCGTCGGAGCGTCCGGATCACGTCATCGGCGAAGTCGGGGCTCGTGAGGTTGCGCGCCGACACGTTCACGGCGACGGCGAGTGGCTCGTCCCACTCGCGCAGACGACTCGTCTCGACGAGGGCGCGACTGAGCACCCAGTCGGTCAGCTTGTCGATGAGATCCGTCTGCTCGGCGAGCGGGAGGAAGCTGGCCGGGTACAGCAGGCCGTGCGTCGGGTGCTGCCACCGGACGAGCGCCTCGACCGCGTCGACACGCCCGTCGGAGAGGGACGCCTTCGGCTGGTAGTGGAGCAGGAGCTGACCGTCGTCGATGGCGTGTCGCAGCTGCCCGACGAGCTCGAGCTTCGACGCGTCGTAGTGATCGTGGTCCGAGTCGTACCGCACGACGCCGAGGTGTTGAGATTTCGCCATGTACATCGCGACGTCTGCGTGTTGTAGCAGCTCGTCGACCTCGGTGCCGTCGTACGGCGCGACGACGTAGCCGATGCTGGCCTCGAGCGACAACGGCAGACCGCTCACGTCGACTTCCCGATCGATCACGGCGCGCAGCGCGCTGAGCTGATCACGCGGATCGCGCACGTCGCGGAGGATCACGCCGAACTCGTCGCCGCCGAGCCGTGCGATGGTGTCGTTCGGCCGGCAGTGCTCGCCGAGCCGTCGAGCGAGCACACCGAGCACCGCGTCGCCGTTGTGATGACCGAGGGTGTCATTGACCTCCTTGAACCGGTCGAGGTCGATGATCGCGATGGTGACAGGTTCGCGGTTGACGTCGGCCTCGCGGAGCGCGAGCTCGGCGCGCCGATGGAACAGCGTGCGGTTCGGCAGGTCGGTCAGCGTGTCGTGCTCGGCCATGAAACGGTTCAGCGCGACCTGGCGACGAAGTCCTCGGCTCACCGAGACGGAGATTACGAAGAGCACCACGTACAGCGCGGCGAGTCCGATCGCGAGGTTGCGGTACAGGTTGCCGAGCGCACCGTTCACGTCCTGGCTGATCGGACCGTACGGCAGGTACGTCTCGAGCACGCCGACCTGCTGATGCGACGCGCTGAACAGCGGTACGTACACCTCGACCGCGTCGACGCCCTTCGGCCCGGAATCGTTCGTGTCCGTGTTGAGCCGGGTGAGCAGCGCGACGGTCTCGCCGCGCCCGGCACGGAGGGCTTCGTCATCGGGCACGTCGGTCAGGCCCGATCCGTCGTCGGAGAAGACCACCAGTCCGTGCTGGTCCCGGATGCGCAGGCGCACGACCTCTCCCTCGGCGGTGGCGAGATCGGAGAGCCGGCGCAGGCCGGCGCGCTCGACCGAGCTGACGCTGCCGTCGAGCGGGTGGCCGTCGAGGACGGGCCCGACGCCGGCTTTGGCCAATAGCTGGGCTTTGGACCGGCCTTCGGCCAAGCCTCGCTCACGGGCCTCGGACCGGTACGTGAAACCGAGGGCCACACCGAGCAGCACGACCGGCACGAGGGACGCCGCGGCATGGCCGGCGAACAGCCTCAGCACGGAGCGAGGTGCGCGGGCCGCCGTCACCCGTGTGTGATCGGCACGGAACGGCGTGTTCTACAGCGCGTGCACCGGCCGCAACCCCGAATTCACCTTCGGACGCACGTCCCGCGTTTGCGCAGGTGAGATGGGGTCAGGGTCGTCCGTCTCGCCCTTTTGAGGCGGAACTTTCTAAGGTGTTCCCCATGGGTGCGCAGCGAACAACCTTTGACAAGCTCCAGCGCGACCGCGCCAAGAAGGCCAAGCAAGCCGCGAAGCGTGAGCGCCGCCAAGAGCGATCTGCGGAGAACGGCGCCGAGCACGACCCCGAGATCGCGTTGCCGACCGGCGACGGCCCCCTGACGGCCACCGAGCTGATGCAGCAGGTCGAGGCCATCACGCGGCGCCTCGAAGCGGGCACCATCACGCTCGAGGACTTCGAAGATGCAAAGGCCGAGCTGATGGAGCGGCTGCCCATCGAGTAGCCGCCGGTCCGCCCTTGACGACAGAGTCACAACGGCATGAAAGCGCATGAAGTCGGGCGGGCTGCGCTTGAGCAGACTCCGTCGAGGTCGCCCATGAGGTTGAGCAAGTCGGCCACCCCACCCGGCTGCGGCTCTGTCAGACCCGGCGGTAACCTGCGCGCAATGGCCGACCAGGCGACGTTCGCCGACCAAGCGACGCCCTTCATGGACTCGCTCTACGGCGCGGCCATGCGCATGACCCGCAACCCCGCGGACGCGGAGGATCTCGTCCAGGAGACGTACCTCAAGGCCTACCGCGGCTTCGGCGGCTTCGAGGAGGGCACGAACCTCAAGGCCTGGCTGTACCGCATCCTCACGAACACCTTCATCAACACGTACCGCGCCAAGAAGCGCCGGCCCGACGAGTCCGATCTCGGTGAGGTCGAGGACCTCTACCTGTACCGACGGCTCGGCGGTCTCGAGGCGGCGGTCGCAGGGCGCAGTGCGGAAGACGAGCTGCTCGACATCTACACCGACGACGAGGTGAAGCGGGCTCTCGAGGAGCTGCCGGAGCAGTTCCGGATGGCGGTCATGCTGGCCGACGTCGAAGGTTTCAGCTACAAGGAGATCGCCGAGATCCTCGAGATCCCGATCGGTACCGTGATGAGTCGGCTGCATCGGGGAAGAAAAGGCTTGCAGAAGAAGTTGTGGGAGTACGCCGTAGAGCGCGGCCTGGTGGCATGAGAACGATGTGATGGCTGACGGAAACTGCGACGACGCACTCCACGAGCTGTACGGATATCTCGACGGTGAGCTGACCGTCGAGCGTCGTCTCACCATTCAGCGTCATCTCGACGACTGCCCGCCGTGCTACGAGGCGTTCGACTTCGAAGCCGAGCTGCGTGTCGTCATCGCCCGCAAGTGCACCGAGACCGTGCCCGATTCGTTGAAGCGGCGCATCGCCGACGCGTTGGCCGAGGAGACTGGCAACCCGGGTAAGACCTGACGCTACGATCGCCGCCCATGGCCGTGGCCGTCATCTGGCACTACTGGATCGGAGTCGTCTTCTTCGTCCTGTCGCTGCTTGTGGTCGTCGCGGTCATCGTCGGCTACCTCGTCCGAGTGCAGTCGCTCAAGTATCCGAAGCGGTAACTTCGACGCATGCCGGGGCCGGTCGACTGGAACCTCGCCGAGCGCATCGCGGTCCGCGTGAGCGGTCGGGAGCCGTTCGCCGAGTCGTATCACTACGCCTCGCTGCTGCCTGACTTCGAGGAGCTGACCGCCGAGGCCGAGGAGCTCGTGTACCAGGCGACCGGACTGCGTTCGCTCGCCGGGCCGGCCCGCGCTCGCGTCACCGATCGAGCCGGCTGGGTTCGCGCCAACATCGCATCGTTCTCTCGGCTGTTGCGACCCCTCACCGACAAGCTCGGTGAGCGCGTCGGCGACACGAAGCTCGCACCGGTCGCGAAGCGCGCGACCGGCGCCGAGCTCGGGTTGCTGCTCGGCTGGATGAGCACGCGTGTGCTCGGTCAGTACGACCTGTTGATCATCGAGGACGAGAATCCCGATGAACAGGACATCGTGTACTACGTCGGCCCCAACGTGATCGCGCTCGAGAAGCGGTTCGCGTTTCCCCCACGTGAGTTCCGCCTGTGGCTGGCGCTGCACGAAGTGACCCACCGCGCACAGTTCACCGGCGTGCCGTGGTTGCGGCCGCACTTCCTCTCGCTCGTCGAGCGCAGCCTCGACACTGTCGAGCCCGACGCGAAGCGCGTGCTGGCGGCCTTGCGTCGCGTCGTCGACAGCTCGCGCGAGGGCCGGAGCCCTCTCGAAGACGGCGGGCTCGTCGCGCTGCTCGCGACGCCCGAGCAGGGCGCGCTGCTCCAACAGATCGGCGGGATGATGAGCCTGCTCGAGGGGCACGGCGACGTCACGATGGATCGCGCCGGCGCCGGTCGCATCCCGAGCGCCGAGCGCTTCAGCCGTGTGTTGCGTCAGCGGCGCCAGCAGGGGAACCCGATGGCGAAGTTGTTGCAACGGCTTCTCGGCTTCGAGGCGAAGCTCAACCAATACGAGCAGGGCGAGAAGTTCATCGCGCGCGTCGAGGCAGAGGGCGGCACCGCCCTGTTGAATCAGGCGTTCACCGCGCCGGAGATGCTGCCGAGCCTCGCCGAGATCCGCGCACCCGGCCTTTGGATCGATCGGGTCGCCGTCGCGCGCGCCGCTGCGGTGTAGCCCGGACCGCATGGCCACGATCCTCGTCGTCGACGACGAAGCGGACATCCGTCTGCTCACGAAGTTGAACCTCGAGCGCGACGGACACCGCATCGTCACGGCCGGCAACGGGTCCGAAGCGCTCACCGCAGTACAAGCGGCGCCCCCCGACCTGATCCTGCTCGACGTGATGATGCCAGAGGTCGACGGCTGGGCCGTCCTCGATCAGCTGAAGCAACACCTCGGTAAGCCGTTCAGCGACATCCCGGTGATCCTGCTCACCGCGTTGGGTGGTCCGCTCGACCGCGTAAAGGGCGGCATCGAGGGCGCGGTCCGGTATCTCACGAAGCCCATCGACCTCGACGAGCTGCGCGACGCGGTCACCAATGCGCTCGCGACACCGGAGGGGCCGCAGCGCCGGCAAGCGCAGGCCCGGGCGCTCGAGATGCTGGCCCGCATCGAACGCAACGTGTCGCCGACCGCGTCGGACAACGCGCCCCGTCCGCGTCTCAGCGGGTTGGAGCGCGGGCCGGAGGCACCGCGTGCCAACCAGCCGACGCCCGGTCAACAAGCGGCCGCGAACCTCGATCAGCTCACGACGAAGCAGCGCGAGCTGCTCGAAGCGGTGTGGCAGTCGCCCACGGTGATGGAAGCGGCGGCGTCACTGCAGATGAGCCGTTCGAACGTCTACTCGAGCCTGCGGCGCATCAGCCGCAAGCTGGGCACGAAGTCCGTACGCGAGCTCCTGCACCTCGTGCGCCATGGCGATCTGTTCGGCTGACCTCCTCGAGCGCTGCAGCTTCCCGCCAAGAGGCACCCGCGTCGCCTGTGCCGTGTCGGGTGGCGCCGACTCGCTCGCGCTGCTGGTGCTGGCGCGCGCGGCGGGTTGTGACGTGACCGCGATCCATGTCGATCACGATCTTCGCCCTGGTTCGGATCGGGAAGCAGATGTCGTCCGCGCTGCCGCGTCGCGGTTCGGGGCGCGGTTCGAGGGCAGGGTCGCGCCGGTTGTTTCGGGTCCCAACCTCGAGGCGCGCGCGCGGCGCGCGCGCTACGACGTGCTTCCCGCGGACGTGCTGACGGGACACACCGCCGATGATCAGGCCGAGACCGTCTTGTTGAATCTCCTCCGAGGTGCCGCGCTCGACGGTTTGCGGGGGATTTCGCCCGAGCGCCGAC
>DASZHU010000357.1:0-2678 GCA_035937605.1 Acidimicrobiales bacterium
ACGACCTTGAAGTTGACGTCGGCCTCGAGGAGCGCCAGTCGGATCTCACGCAGGATCTCGTCGACGTCGTCCTCGCGGAGCTTGCCCCGGCCGCGCAGGCGTTTGAAGATCCCGTCGAATCGGTCGGACAGTGCCTCGAACATGCGGGGATCGAGACTACCGGCCCCCATCCGAACCGGATGCCGGCGGGACGGACCCCGCCGACGGAGGAACGACGAAGGTCGGACGGTCGACGGGCGCCGGGGCCGTCTGGATCGTGGCGGTTCCGCCGGGGGCGCTGCTGCCGGGCCCGCCGCTGCCGGAGTTGCCGCCCGCCGGCACCTGGTCGGGCGGCGTGAGGAACCGATCGTCGATCGCGAGGGTCGACGGCCCGCTGCCGTCCGCGGTGGCGAAGCGGTATGACGGGAGCAGCCAGCTCTGCTGACCGTCGTAGCTCGTGGCGAACTGCAGGATTCGGTCGGCTCGGGTCACCGTCACGACGGACGCGCCGGACACGCCCGAGTTCAGACGGTCGAGTGCGGCGCGGGTACCGATGAGGGGGTACTCGTCGGCGGGATCGGCCGAGCCGAGGACGCCACTGGCGTAGTCGACGACGCCCTTGCTCCCGACCGACACCGAGGTGCTGAGGCCTTCGGTCGCGATGCCGTCGACGGTGGGGTCGACCCGCACGATCCACTGCGTCACCGCGTCCTCGACCGACACCGTCGCGTTCGTCGTGTCGATACCGGCGTGCTGAAGCATCACGATCGCAGCCGCCTTCGCGTCGTTCTGAGATGGAAGGTCGGGCGGAGGCGACGGAGCCGTCGTCGCCACATCCGGAGGGGGGCAGTCCGCCCCGGGCGCGCAGCCCGGTGACGAGCTCGGGCTCGAGGCGACCGCGTTGCCGTCGCGGGCGTAGCCCCAATCCGACGTGGACGGGTTGAGCGTCAGCTCGGCATCACCCGAACGAACGACGAGCGCGCCCGTGTCGTCGCGCGCAACGTTGCCGTCGAGGCCGAGCGCGGAGGCGAGGCGTCGGACCGCGTTCTCGTCGCTGTTGCCGCTGAGGTTGTAGGCACGCGCGCTGCCGCCGAGCGACGGAACATCGGGGCCGAGCTTGTAGATGACCGCGGCCGCCGGCGCGATGCCGGGCTCGACTCCTTGATCGGCGAGTGCGGATGTCCCGGTGGACGGTCCACCGGCGACGATCGGAAGCCGAGCCGGCGTCTTCGTACCGTGGCCGCGAGTGACCGCGAGGACGGTGAGCGCGATCACGAGGATCGGAACCGCGACAGCCGGAGCGATCATCCAGCGACGACGCAGCATGGTGGTGGGACGATCAGCTGTGGCCGTTGGTTCCCGTGATCGTCAGGAGGTTCTCGACCGATGCGACGCCGGGAACCGCCGTCACGGTGTGCTCGAGATCGGTGCGCGCGGTCGCATGCGGCACCGCACCCGAAAGCACGACTCGGCCCTCGCTCACCACCACCTCTGGTTGCGGCAGGTGCCACGTACGCGGTGAATGGCTCAACTCGAATCGCACACGATCTCCGAGATCGGGATCGCCCCCTTGGCCTGCTCCGTTCATCAGCGCCTTGAGCTTCTCGCGCAACTGCGCTCCCGGTCCGGGAGCGATAAGCAGCCCGACGGCCACGCCGAGCGCGAACAGCGTCAAGCGGCGATAACCCAGCATCCGGCCGGTCCGGTAGCCGGTCTTCGCGGCGAGCTTCGTGGCTTTGGTGCCCACCTTGAGCGGGAAGAAGACGAGCCGCACGACGATCATGCGGCGACAGTACCCGTGGTCGCCGTTATTGGAACAGGGCCTCCACGAACTCGTCCTCGTCGAAGTCGACGAGGTCATCGGCGCTCTCGCCGAGCCCGACGAGCTTCACGGGGATGCCGAGCTCGACCTGGATCGCGAGCACAATTCCCCCTTTCGCCGAGCCGTCGAGCTTCGTGAGCACCACGCCCGTGACATCGACGGCTTCGGTGAACTGCTGCGCCTGCACGAGACCGTTTTGGCCGGTGGTGGCGTCGAGCACGAGCAGCACCTCGGTGACCTTGCCGGGTTCGCGGTCCGCGACACGCCGAACCTTGCGAAGCTCCTCCATCAAATTGGTCTTCGTGTGAAGGCGGCCTGCGGTATCGGCGAGCACCAGGTCGGCGCCGCGCGCGCTGGCACGCTGCACCGCATCGAAGATCACCGAGCTCGGATCTCCCCCTTCGTTGCCGCGCACGAGATCGGCTCCCACGCGCTCGGCCCACAGTCCGAGTTGCTCCGCGGCCGCGGCGCGGAACGTGTCCCCCGCGGCCATGACGACCGAGCGGCCTGCCGCGACCTCGCGCTGGCCGACCTTTCCAATCGTCGTCGTCTTGCCGACGCCGTTGACGCCGACGAACAACCACACGTTCGGCACGCCGAGCTCGTAGCGCAGCGTTCGGTCGCCGGCGAGGCGGGTCTTCATCTCGGCCTTGAGCGCGTCGAGCAGTCCCTGCGGCTCGGTGATGCCCTGCTCCTTCACGCGGAGCCGCACCGCGTCGAGCAGGTCCGTCGTCGGGCCCACGCCGACGTCGGCGCGCAGCAACGCCTCCTCGAGGTCGTCCCACGTGTCGTCGTCGATCTTCGAACGCGAGAGCACCGAACCGACCGCCCCCGCGAACGCGCTGCGCGCCTTCGCGAGCCGGTCGCGGAACGACGG
>DASZHU010000358.1:0-3003 GCA_035937605.1 Acidimicrobiales bacterium
CGGCCACCGGCGAGAGCTGCGGACCCCCGTCGCGCCGGAACGTGTGCAGTACGGCTCGATGGTTGGTGCGCATGAAATCGACGGCCTTGGTGATGTCCATGCCGTCACCCTCGCGCGAAGAAGGCCCTCATGGCGTCGCGGTACCAAGCCACGTCGGCCGACCCCATCAACTCGCGCGCCGAGTGCATCGCCAGCTGTGGCGCGCCGACGTCGAGTGTGGCGATGCCCAGCCGCGCCGCGGTGATCGGACCGATCGTCGAGCCGCACACCATGTCGTTGCGGTGCACGTAGTGCTGCACGGGAACGCCGGCGTCGTCGCAGGCCGCGATGAAGTCCGGCGCCGACCGCGCGTCGGTGGCGTAGCGCTGAGAGACGTTGGTCTTCACGACTGGACCGCCGTTGAGCGCGATCCAGTGATTCGGCTCGTGTCGCTCGCTGTAGTTCGGATGGGTCGCATGCGCCATGTCGGCCGACAGACAGCTCGACGCAGCCAGCGCCCGCCGCCACTCATCCCGACCGCCACCCAGCGACAGCGTGATCCGCTCGAGGGTGGACTCGAGCACCGGGCTTGCCGCGCCGCGGTTGCTCGAGCTGCCGATCTCCTCATGGTCGAACAGTGCGACCACCGCGATCGACGTCGGGTCGTCGGCCGAGATCAGCGCATCGATCGCCGCCCACGACGAGCACAGGTTGTCGAGGCGCGATGCGCTGACGAACTCGTCGTTCCGACCGATGAGGGCGCTCGGTGTGACGTCGTGGAACATGAGATCCCAGAACGCGAGCTCGGGGGCCTCGACTCCGAGCTCCGCCGCGACGAACGCACCGAAGTCCGCGCCTCCGATCGCCCACAACGGGTTCAGGTGTTGCTGCGGGTTCAGCGTGAGCCCCGCGTTCACCTCGCGGTCCAGATGGATCGCGAGCTGGGGAATGCGGGCGATCGGGCGATCGACGAGTACGAGGCGCACCTCGCGGTTGCGCAGCCCGACGCGACCCGAGAGACCGAGATCGCGATCGAGCCATGAGTTGAACAACGTGCCGCCGTACACCTCCACGTCGATGAGGTCGACGCCCGCACGCGAGACATCGGGGTGCGGGGTCACCCGCAGGTTGGGGCTGTCGGTGTGCGCGCCGACGATGCGAAAGCCCGTCGTCGGGCCGGCGGATGCCGGCGTGCGCCACGCGACGAGGCTGCCGTCGCGTACGAAGTAGTTGCGCCGTGCGTCCGGCGGCCACGGGTCCGTCTCGTCGAGCGCGCCGAAGCCGGTCGCCTCGAGCCGGGCCGCCGCGTTCGCACACGCGTGGAACGGCGACGGCGACGCATCGATGAACGACATCAGGTCGCGCGCGGCGGCGAGGTCAGCCATACGCACCCAGGATCGCACGCGCGAGGCTGGCGCCATGCTGACGAACGGGTTCAACCACGTGGCGATTCTCACCTGCGACACCGAACGGCTGCACCGCTTCTACGAGGACGTGTTCGACGCCGTCGTGATGAGGGACGGTGCCGAAGCCGGCGATGCCGACGTGCGGATGTCCGTCATCCACGTGGGCCCGCACTCCGAACTGAACGTGTTCGAGATCAAGGGAAACGAGCAGGCCGCGCATCAGACGCCCATGTTCGGACGAGGTCGCATTGATCACCTGGCGCTGCAAGCGGAGTCGATCGACTCGTTCGAGACGATCCGCGACCGCCTGATGGCGCGAGGCGCGGCCGACGACTTCGTCACCGACTTCGGCCCGATCTACAGCGTGTTCTTCCGTGACCCGGATGGCCTCGAGTGCGAGGTGTGCGTCGGAAACCCGGACGCAGCTCCGGGCGCGGGCAACCCGCCGGGGACGCCCGCAGCCCGTTACGTGACGTCGTAGTCCCAGGTCTCCAGATCGGGGTGGAGCATCCGCGCCATGCGGTCGGGCAACAGGTCGCCCTCGTGGCGCCGGAACAGCAGGCTCGCCACCCGCGGACGGCGCGCCTCGAGCAGCTGCCCCCACCACTGTGCCGCCTCGTGGCGGTCGAGCCGCCGCAGGGCCTTCAACGCGTCGCCGGGATCCACGGCCACACCGTCCTGGATGGCGTTGACGATGCGGCGGTCGAGCACGTCGACGCCCAGGAACGACTCCGGTCCCTCCACCGGTCGCGGTTGGCGCACCGGCAGCAGCGCACCGACCCACTGCTCGCGAACGACCAAAGGCGCGCCACCGTACGGTACGCAGCTGACGCGGAACCAGTACAGGATCTCGCGCCGTTCGTCCACCACCTTCTTCTATCGGCGTCCGCGCCGGTCACCTGAGCAGACCGAGGGCCTCGAGCTCGTGGCGCAGCTGCGCCGGGGACGTGAAGTGGATCGCGCGGAGCCCCGATGCGATCGCGGCGTCGACGTTCACCGTGCTGTCGTCGATGAAGACCGTCCGGGTCGCATCGAGGGCGAAGCGCTGAAGGAGGAGCTCAAAGATCTGTGGCTCGGGCTTCACGACGCCTTCGAGCCCGGAGATCACGTACCCGTCGAACCAGCTGAGGAAGTCGAAGCGCTCCACGCGCCGAGGGAACGTCTCGGGCTCCATGTTGCTGAGCACGAACAGCGGCACGCCGTCGCGCTTCAGCTCCGCGAGGATCTCGACGGTCTCCGCGAGCTCGCCGCGCACCATGTCCTCGCTGCGCTGCGACCACGCCATGATGAGCGGCGCGTGATCGGGGTGCCGTTCCGCAAGCGCGACACACGACGCCTCGGTGCCCTCGCCCCGGTCGTGGGCAACATGCCACTCCAACGTGCAGATGTCCGCGAGGAAGCGCTCCATCTCGGTGTCGTCGTCGAAGAGCTCGCGGTAGAGGTGACGAGGGTTCCAGTCGATGAGCACGCCGCCGAGATCGAACACGACCGCGTCGACGGCTCGAGCGGTCACAGCACCTCCCCGCGCAAGTCGGGAAACACGCGTCGGACCTTTGCCAGCAGGTAGTCGCCGTACGTGCCGGTCCACTCGTGCACGTTGGCGCCGTCCCACCGCTCG
>DASZHU010000359.1:0-5537 GCA_035937605.1 Acidimicrobiales bacterium
GCGCTGGCATCGAGGGGCGCGCAGCGTGCCGGCGCCGGCTACGTGCGGCTCAGCACGCCGGGCTCCGCGCCGGGCGAGCGTGCGCCCGTCGAGGTGGTCGGCACCGCGCTGCCCTCCGCAGACTGGGCGGCCGAGGTGGTGGATGGGCTCGGTCGCTTCGCGGCTCTCGTCATCGGCCCGGGGTTGGGCACCGGGACGACGACCGCGACGGAGGTGCGCAAGGTCGTCGGTCGTGCGTCGGTGCCGACGGTCGTCGACGGCGACGCACTCACGGCCATCGGACGCGACGTCGCCGACCTCGTTGGTCCGAGGTCGGTGCTCACGCCGCACGACGGCGAGTACGAACGGTTGACCGGGCACACCCCCGGCGCAGATCGAATCGCGGCCGCCCGCGAGCTCGCGAGCCTCAGTGGCGCGACCGTGCTGCTGAAGGGCTCGACGACGGTCGTCGCGGCGCCCGATGGTCACGTCCTCATCTCGACATCGGGCGACGCGCGCCTCGCGACCGCGGGCACCGGCGACGTGTTGTCAGGCGTCATAGGCGCGCTGCTGGCCCAGGGCGTGACACCACTTCGCGCGGCCGCGGCGGGTGCGTGGCTGCACGGCCGCGCCGCCGCGCTCGGCCCCGCACGCGGCCTCGTTGCGAGCGACGTGGCCGACCTGGTGCCCGAGGTGGTCCGGGGCGCGTTGCCATGACTGCCACCGATGGTGTGCACCCGGACGACCGTCCCTACGCCTGGGCCGATGTCGATCTCGATGCGATCGCTCACAACGCGCAGCTACTCAGCACACGCGCAACCCCGGCCGAGCTCTGCGCGGTCGTCAAGGGATGGGGGTACGGCCACGGCATCGTGCGTGCCGCGACCGCAGCGGTGCGCGGCGGAGCGACGTGGCTCGGCGTCGCGCTCGTGAACGAAGCCGTCGACCTGCGCGTGGACGGCCGGCTCTCGCAGCCGGTGCTGGTGTTGGCGGAACCGCCCCTGCGCCAGCTGGTCGACGTGGCGCGACTCGACGGCGTGCGGCCCACGGTGTACTCGGCCGAAGCCATCTCGGCCGCGGCGAAGGCGGTCCGCGACGTCGGCCGCACGACGCCGCTGCCGGTGCACCTCAAGATCGACACGGGCATGCATCGCGTCGGCGCCGCGCCCGAGGCCGTGCGCCATCTCGCGGAGCTCGTCCTCGCCAGCGAGGAGCTCGAGCTGGAAGGCCTGTGGACGCACCTCGCGGCGTCGGAAGACCCGGCGCACGACGACTACACGGCCCACCAGCTCGAGACGTTCGAGCGCGTCCGCGGCGAGCTGCGGCGCGCCGGAATCGAGCCCGCGATGCTGCACGCGGCCAACTCCGGCGGCGTGCTCGCCCACCCGGAGGCGCGCTACGACCTCGTGCGTTGTGGCATCGCCCTGTACGGAATCGCACCTCGTCCTCGGATGCCGGAGGCCGAGGGCTTGGAGCCGGCCATGGCCCTGAAAGCGCGGGTGTCGTATGTGAAGCAGGTGAAGGCCGGTGAGCCGATCTCTTACGGTCTGCATCACGTGTGCGAGCAGCCGGCCGTGATCGCGACGGTGCCGATCGGGTACTACGACGGTGTACCGCGCCGCCTCGGTCTCGTCGGCGGTGAGGTGCTCATCGGGGGACGCCGCCGGCCCATCGTCGGCGCGGTCACGATGGATCAGCTCATGGTCGACTGCGGTGACGACAACTCGGTGCACGTTCGCGACGAGGTCGTCTTGTTCGGCGAACAGGACGGCGCGTCGATCACTGCGTGGGACTTGGCCGAGCGGCTCGACACGATCGCGTACGAGATCGTCTGCGGCGTCGCGATCAATCGCGTGCCGCGCCGGTACAGCCCGTGATCACCGCGGTCGACGGCATTCGCGTCGGGCACTGGACCGATGCCGTCGCCCGCACCGGCTGCACGGTCGCGTTGTTCCCGGAGGGAACCGTGGCGTCCGGCGAGGTTCGGGGCGGAGCTCCTGCGGAACGCGAGATGGCGTTGCTCGATCCGTCACGAACTGTCAACCGCATCGACGCGCTCGTACTCGCGGGCGGTTCGGCGTTCGGGTTGTCCGCTGCGGATGGCGTGATGCGCTTCTGCGAGGAGCGCGGCATGGGCTTCCCGACCGCAGGAGGCGCCGTTCCCATCGTCGTCGCGCTCGGCCTCTACGACCTCGCCGTCGGTGACGGATCGGTTCGGCCCTCCGCGGATAAGGGCTACGCGGCGTGCGTCGCGGCCCGAGCGGACGATGTCCAGCTCGGCCGCGTGGGCGCAGGCGCGGGCGCCACGATCGCGAAGTGGCAAGGCCGCGATCACGCGCGGCCCGGTGGGCTCGGTGGCGCCGTCGTTCGTCACGGCTCCCTCGTGGTTGCTGCGCTCGTCGCGGTCAACGCCTATGGCGACATCCTCGGCCCCGGCGACGATCCGCTCCGCGTGCCCGCTCCGCCCATCGAGACCGCGGAGGCCGCGTTCGCCAACACCACCATCGGGGTCATCGCGACGAATGCGGCGCTGACCAAGGGCGAGTGCCTGCTCGTCGCACAAAGTGGTCACGACGGCATGAGCCGCGCGCTGTCACCCACGCACAGCACCGCGGACGGCGACGCGCTCGTGGCCGCCGCCACCGGCCTGGTCGAGGCCGAGGTCGAACCCGTGCGGTCGATGGCAGCCGTCGCGATCGAGCAAGCCATCCGCAGCGCACCGGTACCCTGAGCGCCCGTGTCGACGGCTCTCCAGGTGTTGGCCGAAGAGGCTTCGGGCTGCACCAAGTGCAAGCTCGCGTCGGCCGGTCGAACCCAGGTCGTGTTCGGGATGGGCGACCCGAACGCCGAGCTGATGTTCGTCGGCGAGGGCCCCGGCGCGGAGGAGGACCGGCAAGGTCTGCCGTTCGTCGGCCGCAGCGGCCAGTTGCTCGACAAGGTGCTCTTCGAGGAGATCGGGTGGACCCGCGACCGCGTCTACATCGGCAACACCGTCTGTTGCCGCCCGCCCGGCAACCGGGATCCGGAGCCCGACGAGATCGCCGCGTGCAATCCTTGGCTGGAACAGAAGATCGAGTTGATCAGGCCCAAGGTGATCGTCACCCTCGGCAACTTCGCCACGAAGCTGCTGCTCGGCACGAAGGAGGGCATCACGAAGCTCCGCGGCAAGGCCTATCCCTTTCGTACCGGCGTACTGATCCCCACCTTCCATCCCGCCGCCGTGCTGCGCGGGGGCGGCGAGCCGCTCGCGCAGATGCGGGCGGACTTCGTGCGGGCCAAGCAGGCGCTGGTCGAGGCAGGGGTGCAGGTGTGACGATCGTCGTCACGACGACTGCCGTCGACCAGACCCAGGCGCTCGGCGCCGCGGTCGCGGAGCTGGCCCGCCCCGGCGACGTGGTGTTGCTCGCCGGCGAGCTCGGAGCGGGCAAGACCGCGTGGGTTCAGGGCTTCGCACGCGGGCTCGGCATCACCGAGCCGATCACCAGCCCCACGTTCATGCTCGCCCGCCAACACGGAGGCGGGCGGCTCGTTCTGCACCATCTGGACGTGTACCGCCTCGAGCAGATGCAAGAGGTATTCGACGTCGGGCTGCCCGAGGTGCTCGACGAGGGTGGCGTGACGGTCATCGAGTGGGGCGACGCGATCGCACCGGCGCTTCCGGCGGACTTCCTCGAGCTGCACCTGCGTTTCGGTGCCGGCGACGACGACCGCGTCATCGACGTCGTGCCGATCGGGCCGCGGTGGAACGCGCGGACACGGGCGCTGGGTCAGGCGCTCTCGCAGTGGGTGAAGGAAGCCTGACGTGCTGATCCTCGGCATCGAGTCGAGCACCGCGCAGGTCGGCGTCGCGATCGGCGGGCACGAGGGCGTGCTCGCGCAGGCGCATTCGAATCGCGGCAAGCGACACGCCGAGAACCTCACGCCCGCCATCGACTTCGTGCGCCGCCAGGCGCGCGTCGACCTGCACGAGATCAGCTGTGTGGCCGTCGACCTCGGGCCCGGCTCGTTCACCGGTCTACGGGTCGGCATCGCGTCGGCCAAAGCGGTCGCACTCGCGCTGCGCGTCCCGATGATCGGCGTGCCGAGCCTCGATCTCCTCGCGCTGCCGGTGCGCTACTCGACGCGACGCATCGTGGCCGCGATCGACGCCCGGCGCGGCGAGCTCTTCTACGCGTTCTACCGTCAGGTGCCCGGCGGGGTGCAGCGGCTCTCCGAACACCAACTCGGCACACCCGACGACCTGGCATCCGAGCTGCTTGCGAGCGGCGAGGACTGCCTGCTCGTCGGCGACGGCGCCCTGCGGTACGCGGAGGCGTTCGAGGGGCTGACCAAGGTGGAGGTGGCCGACCTCGGTCTGGCCTACCCGTCGGCATCGTCGTTGGTGCAGCTCGCACACGCGCAGGCGTTGCGCGAGCAGTGGGTGAAGCCGTGGGATCTGCAGCCCCTCTACCTGCGGGCGCCCGACGCCGAGATCAACTGGACGATGCGCGAGGTTCGGGCGTGATGGCGGCGCGGACCTCCACCATCGATGCGCAGTCACTCGAGGTCCGCATCACGGCCATGCGCCGGCGACACTTGCGCAGCGTGCTGCGCATCGAGAACGAGGTGTATCCGCGGCCGTGGTCACTCGGCCTGTTCATGAGCGAGCTCGCCATCCGCACCGGACGCATCTATCTCGTCGCGCGTGTCGGCACCTCGGTGGTCGGCTACTCGGGGATGTTGTTCAGCATCGACGACGGCCACGTCACGACGATCGCCGTCGATCCGGTGTGGCACCGCGGCAAGATCGGTACACGTCTGCTGTTGCACTTGCTCCGGCAGGGCATCGCGAAGGGCGCCAAGAACTTCACGCTCGAGGTCCGCGTGAGCAACGAAGGTGCGCAGGCGCTCTATCGCCACTTCGGATTCGCACCGGCCGGGGTGCGAAAGGGCTACTACATCGAGACCAACGAGGACGCCATCGTGATGTGGGCCCACGACGTCGATCAGCCCCACTACCTCGCGCGGCTCGACGCGATCGAGGCCGCGATCCCCGGACACACGATCGTGGACATCCTCGATGGTTGAGCAGACGATCCTCGGCATCGAGACGTCGTGCGACGAGACGGCGGCGGCCGTGCTCACGCACGAGGAGGGCAAGCCGCTCACCGTCCTGTCGTCGGTGGTGTCGAGCCAGGTCGACCTCCACGCGCGGTACGGCGGTGTCGTGCCCGAGATCGCGAGCCGCGCCCACGTCGAGCTGCTCACCCCCGTCATTGCCCAGGCGCTCGTCGAGGCGGGTGTCGACGACGCGCACGTCGACGCCGTCGCGGCAACGGTTGGTCCCGGCCTCGTGGGGTCCCTGCTCGTCGGCGTGACCACCGCGAAGACGCTCGCGCTCGTGTGGGACGTGCCGTTCGTCGGCGTCAACCACCTCGAGGCACACCTGTACGCGTCGTTCCTCGAAGAGCCCGAGCTCGGCTTGCCCGCGGTCGTATTACTCGTGTCGGGTGGCCACACGATGCTCGTCGCCATGGAAGGGCACGGCGAGTACCGGGTGCTCGGCTCCACCATCGACG
>DASZHU010000360.1:0-5251 GCA_035937605.1 Acidimicrobiales bacterium
GACGCGACGGGCGGCCACGAGGCACAGGTCGACGCCGGAGCCGCGGATCGTCGTGGCCGCGGCACCGTCGGTTCCGAAGTTCCACGCTTCACCAGCTGGGCCGATCAGATCGAACGCAACCGGCCCGTGCAGCTCCTGACCGTCGCGCGCGAAGGCGTAGGGCAGCGTGCGCCACGCGAGACGCGCGATGTAGCCGAGACGCGCCGCAGGTTGCAGCGCGATCCCGAGCGCCTCTGCGACGTCACCGGTGTGGATCCACGTCTCCGCGAGCCGCGTCGTGGCCAGCGTGCGCAACGACAACTCGCCCGCGACCCACGTGATGCGTGCGTGAGGATCGCCAGCCCGCAGCTCGGCGCACAGGGTCCGTGCGCCGTCTTGGTACCGGTCGAGGAGCGCCGCGGACGGAGCGCCCCGCTGGCCGTCGACCATGCGCGCCGCGCCGTCGTCGACGTCGGCGAGGGGCCCGACGCCTTCCGTCAACGCGAGCAGCACCTCGGTGAAGCGTCCGGTGGCGCTGCCGATCGCCATCTCGTTCGTTTGCGCGACATGGAGCACCACGTCGGCCACACTCCACCCGTCGCAGCGTGATGGGCGGTCCCAGTCGGAGGCGCTTATCGCGTCGAGCAGACCCATCAGCTCCGCTTGTTGCTCCTCGAGAGCGTGCACCTCTTCCACGGGAACCTCCGCCTCTGACCGTAGCGAGCGCTTCGCGTGCCGCGCATCGTTCTCATCGCCGCCGTCGGCCACCCCGAACCCTTCGACCATCGTGCATCGGCACCCGCCAGCGGCCGAGCCACTGCACGATGGTCGCTGGCCCAAGCAGGATTGAAGGATGAGCGATCCCGAAGCCTCCGCAGACCCGGCCGCGGTCCGGCGTGAGTTGCTCGTGTTGCTGCGACGTCTTGCCGGCGGTCCACTCACCCTCGAGGCCGGATTACAGGGCAGTGCCGCTGTTCGACGCGGCATCGAGGCGCTGCAGGACGAGCTCGTCGCGACTGCCCGCGGCGAGGGCGCCTCGTGGGCTGCGATCGGCGCCGCGCTCGGCGTGAGCACACAGGCCGCGCACCAGCGGTTCAGCTCATCGGTCTGACGCGGTTGGCGCCTTCGTGGCCCGGTCGCCCGCGCGCACGGTGCCGTCCGCTACGACCTGCGCGTTGATGCCGCGGAGGTGCAGGTGCTTGCCCTCCGGCGTGTTGACGAACCTCGCGGCGTCGAGACCGAAGCGCTCCGCGAACTTGGCGCAACCGTTGTGGGGCTTGTCGGTGACCTCGATGATGGCGCTGCCGATGCGCAGCCGGGTTCCTGGCGGGAGGTTCTCGTCGCGGAGGTCGAGGTCGATGAAGAGCTGATCGCCGGCCTCGGCCCAGCGGCTGCGGTCACTTCCGGCGAACAGTGCGATCGCACGCGCGTTCATGACGGTCAGCTGCCGGTCCGCCTCGGCCGAGCCGTCATCCGTGTGCCGGCTGCCGCGCTCGCGCCAGGTGTCGCCGACGATGCCCTCGTGTCGGGTCAGCTGCGCCTCGTCGAGCAGCTCGCGCTCGCCCACATCCGGTCGTCGCACGATGAGCTCGACCCGACCGTTGTCGGAAGGGGAGCTCCGCACCGCGTCGAGCTCGGCCGCCAACTCGTCCGTCGTCCGGTGTGCCACTCGTGCCATCGTGGCCGATTGATGCGTCCAGGCGGTCAACCTTTTCCCGGACGCGACGACCTCTGGCTCGAGGGTCAGACGAAGATCGGAACGCTCGAGTAGCCCCGCACGGTGCTCGTGTGCAGCCGAACGGCGCGCGCGTGGTCGACCTCCCACTCGGGATACCTCGCCAGCGTCTCGTGCAGCGCGATACGACCCTCGAGCCGCGCCAGCGCCGCGCCCACGCAGTAGTGGATGCCGTAGCCGAACGACACGTGGTTGTGCAGGTTCCGATGGACGTCGAAACGATCCGCGTCCGGGTAGGCGCGCTCGTCGCGTCCGGCGGCGCCCGTCAGCAGCAGCACCTTCGCATCGGTCGGGATCACGGTGTCGTGGAGCTCGACCTCGCGTGTGGTGGTTCGTCCCTGCACGGGCGACGGCGCTTCGTACCGCAACAGCTCCTCGATGGCGTTGGGGAGCAGCGTCGAGTCGGCCGCCAGCTCCGCGCGTTGCGCGGGATGGCCGGCGAGGACGACCGCGGCCCAGCCGAGCAGGCGAGCGACGGTCTCGGTCCCGGCGGCGAGCAGGAGCGTCGCGAAGTCCGTACTCGCCGAGCGCGAGAGCCCGGCCTGCGCGAGGCCGGTCAGCAGGTCGTCTTTCGGCGTGGCCTTCCGTTCGTCGAGCTGACCGGCGAGGTAGTGCTGGATCTCCTGGCCCGCGACGAGTGACTGCTCGTTCACCATGCCGACGCCGGGCTCGATGTGGAACATCCGCTCGATGACGTGGCGGAACGTCTCCTGGTCGGACGGAGGGACGCCGAGCAACGACGAGATGACCATCGACGGCAACTTCGCTCCGAAGTCTTGGAGGTAGTCGAAGCCCGGGGCGCCGCGTTGCGCGTCGAGCATGTCGGCGCAGAAGCCTCGGATCCGGATTTCCAGATCGGCGATTCGACGCGGGGTGAAGGCCCGCGACACGAGGTGGCGGAGTTCGGTGTGCTGCGGGGGATCGAGGAAGATCATCTGCCCGGTCGAGCTGAGGTCGTTGCCCATCATCTCGAGCACGGTGCCCTTCGCCGAGCTGAAGGTGCCGGGATCGCGATGCGCAGCCTCGACATCGTGATAGCGGCTGAGCGCGTAGAAGTCGTACTGATCGTTGCGATACACGGGGGCGTCGTCGCGCAGCCGCCTCCACACGGGATGCGGATCGACGTCGATCTCGGTGTCGAACGGATCCCAATAGAGCTCGGCCGTGTCCGTCGCGCTCACGTCCCTACGTTGCCAGAGATGGGAGCGACGTACCCGACCGCGTACCCTGGCCGTCATGGATCCCGGTGCGACGACTCCTCTCACCGTGACGCGCATCCAGCCGTATCAGTCCCGCAAGCCGTACCTGTGCCCGGGCTGCAACCAGGAGATCCCCCACGGGACGGGTCACGTGGTGGTCGTGCCCGACGAGGCCGCCGACCTGCGCCGACACTGGCACCACGTCGGCTGGCGAATGCGTCACCGCCGCCGCCCCGGCAGCTGATCCCGCTCGCTCAGGGCTTTCGCCACCAGATGGCGGTCCAGTCGACGGTGGTCATCGGTGCGTCGATCCCGTGCGCGGTGCGGTAGTCGTCGACCGCCTGCCGACAGGGAACCCAACCGTGGTAGTCGTCGATGATCACGAACCCGCGCGCCGCCACCTTCGGCTCGAGCGCGGTCAGGGCGTCCATCGTCGACTGGTACAGGTCGCCGTCGATCCGTAGGAGTGCGAGACGCTCGATGGGCGCGGCCGGCAGCGTGTCCTCGAACCACCCTGGGAGCAACCGGACCTGCGCGTCGAGCAACCCGTACCGCTCGAGGTTGGCGCGCACGTCATCGACTCCCACCTTCAGCACGCCGACGTGTGACCAGTCGTAGCCGTCGTCGGCTGGGTAGCGGTCGACGTCAGGCACGGGCAAGCCCTCGAACGAGTCGGCACCCCACACGACGCGGTGGGTGTCGCCGTACGCCGTGAGCACACCTCGCAGGAGGGCGAGCACGCCCCCGCGCCAGACCCCGCACTCGATGAAGTCGCCGGGCACGCCCTCTGCGATCGCGGTCTCGGCGCACCAGCGCACGTTGTCGAGCCGGACGCGGCCGACCATCGTCTCGGCGGTCGGCGGCCAGTCGCGTCCTTCGGCTCGCACCGCTGCGTCGCTGCACGGGCGCACCACTCGCCATCCGTTGGCGCGCAGGGTCGGCAGAACGATTTCCCGGCCACCTGGCCACTCGCGAAGGTCGACGTCGCGCACCTCTTGGTCGAGGAACAGCTCGCGTGTGAGGCACTGGGCCAACAGGTCGAGGTATCGCGCGCCCGCGCTGTGGCTCACGGGCGCACGGTAGCGAAGTACCGTCCGCTCGTGCCTCGGGACCGCGCGTGGTTGAGCGCCGATCAGGAGACGGTCACCGGGCTGCTCGACGAGCGCCTCGACACCGATCCCGATGGCGAGTACCTCGACGTGTGCGGCACCAAGTTCACCGCGGCGGACGTGGACAGCCACGCCAACCGGATCGCCAACGGGCTGCACGCGCTCGGTGTTGCGCGCGGAGATCGAGTGGCCACCCTGGTCGAGAACTCACCGGAGGCGATGCTCGCGTGGTGGGGCGCGGTGCGAGGCGGTGCCGTCGCGGTTCCGATCAACACCGCGTACAAGGGGCAGTACCTTCGGCATCAACTCGCGGACTCCGCGGCGCGCGTTGTGGTCGTGCACGCGGATCTCGCACAGCGGGTCGCGACAGTTCAAGCGGAGCTGCGGGACCTCGAGCACATCATCGTGATCGAGGGCGCCGAGTGGAAGGCGTTGCTCGACGCGCCGGCCGATCGACCGGCGGTTGACATTCGGCCGTCGGATGTCGCGACGTTCGTCTACACGGGGGGTACGACAGGGCTGTCAAAGGGCTGCATGCTCAGTCACAACTACCACGCCGCGCTGGCTCGTCAGATCGGCGTGTGCTGGCAGCGTACCGGCGACGACGTTGTGTGGACGCCGCTGCCGCTGTTCCATTACAACGCGTTGGTCACCGCGGTGCTGGGCGCGCTCGTGTTCGGCGGACGCAGCGCGATCGAGCGGCGGTTCTCGGTCTCCAGCTTCTGGCCGGAGATGAACAGAGTCGGCGCGACCATCACGTCGACGCTCGGCACGATGGCCTACCTCCTCGCGCACGACGTTGATCGCCCCGAGATGCCGCGGTCGGGTGACGCGCTCGCGAACAAGACGCTTCGCCTGGTCGGCGCGGCGCCGCTGCCGGTGGAAGTCGACTCGCGCGTGCGGGATCGGTTCGGTGTCGACACCTTCAGCGGCGCGTTCGGGCTGACTGAGGCGAGCTTGGTGTCGTGGCAGCCCCCGGGTGTCCGCAACAAACCGAACGCTGCGGGCGTCGTCAACGACGAGTACTTCGACGTGCGGATCTTCGACCACGGCGACGTGGAGGTCCCGCGCAACGCTGATGGCGAGATCGTCGTGCGGCCGAAGCGCCCGCACGTGATGTTCGAGGGATACTGGGGCCGAGCGGAGGCCACCGTCGGCGCCAGTCGCAACTGGTGGTTCCACACCGGTGACATCGGCCGCATCGACGACGACGACCACGAGCTCGCGGC
>DASZHU010000361.1:0-3798 GCA_035937605.1 Acidimicrobiales bacterium
CTGGGCGTCGCCTTCCTCTCCGGCACGCTGGTGCTGACGAACACGATCCAGACGAGCTTCAACGACCTGTTCGGCAACGTCTTCCGCGGCACCGACGCATACGTCCGTAGCACGGAGAAGGTGACCGCCGGCAACCGGGGCGGTCAGGAGATCCGCAAGCGCATCGACGACTCCCTCGTGCAGACCGTGAAGGGCGTGGACGGCGTCGCGGATGCCGCCGCAGCGATTCAGGCCGACAACACGCAAGTGGTCGGTTCCGACGGGAAGGCCGTCGGCGATCCGGGGCAGGGAGCGCCGACGTTCGGTGCGGCCTGGTCGGACAACCCGAAGCTGAACCCGTTCAACATCGCGGAAGGCCGCGCACCCACGGCCGCCGACGAGGTCGTGATCGACAAGTCGAGCGCGACCAAGGGTCACCTCAAGGTCGGCGACACGATCTCGATGGTTCTGCCCTCGGCTACCCTGCCGCAGCATTTCCATCTCGTCGGCATCGTCAAGTTCGGCACGGCCGACAGCCCGCTCGGCGCGAGCTACTCGCTGTTCACGCTCCCGACTGCGGAACGCTTCCTCACGCAGCCGGGCAAGATCGATGCGATCCGCGTGCAGGCGAAGCCGGGCATCTCGCAGAGCGAGCTGGCCTCGCGGATCCAGAAGGCGCTGCCGCCGAACACCGAGGCCCTGACCGGCGCGCAGATCACCAAGGAACAACAGGATCAGATCGCGCAGAACATCAGCTTCATCTCGATCTTCTTCACGGCGTTCGCGGTCGTCGCCGTCGTCGTCGGTGGCTTCGTGATCTACAACACGTTCTCGATCATCGTGGCCCAACGGTCGCGTGAGATGGCGCTGCTGCGCTCGATCGGTGCGGCGCGGCGGCAGGTGCTCACCTCGGTCGTGGTCGAGGCGCTCGCGGTCGGGCTCGTCGCGAGCGCGCTCGGCGTGCTCGGCGGCGTGGGTGTGGGCGCGTTGTTGAAGGCGTTGTTCAGCGCGCTCGGCTTCGACCTGCCCGCGACCGGGATCGTCATCGAGCCGTCGACGGTGATCATCGGCATGGTCGTTGGTCTCTTCGTCACGCTCGTCGCCGCCATCTTCCCCGCAGTGAAGGCCTCCCGCGTACCACCGATCGCCGCGATGCGCGACGTCGCCGTCGAACGCACCGCGGCCTCGCGCCCGCGCGTCATCACTGGGGCGATCATCACGGGCCTCGGCGTGCTCAACCTGTTGAATGGTGTGCTCGGGAGCGGATCGGGCGGCGCCGTCGGCTTCGGCGTGGTCGGAGTCCTCGTCGGCACCGTGATCCTCGGGCCGGTGGTCGCCAAGCCGGTCAGCGCCATCATCGGCCTGCCCGCGCCGGCCATCAAGGGCATGACCGGATCGATCGCCCGCGAGAACGCGATGCGCAATCCCCGCCGCACGGCCGCAACGGCGAACGCGTTGCTCATCGGTGTCGGGATCGTGAGCTTGATCACCGTGCTGTACGGCTCGCTGCGGACGTCCATCGACAACCAGATCGGCAAAGCGTTCACCGGTGACGTGACGATCACGTCGGGCGGCTTCGGACGCGGCGGCGTGAGCCCCACGCTCTCGGCCTCGCTGAACCAGCTTCCTCAGGTCGACGCCGCGGCCGCCATGCGATTCGGCGTGGCAGGAAAGGACAACGCGAGCACCGAGGTGACGGGCATCGACCCGACCACGTTCACGAAGGTCGTCGACCTGGAAGTGCGCGCCGGCGATCTGTCGACACTCGGAACCGACGGCGTCGCACAGCTCGACACGATCAACGTGACGGGCGCCAACGGAGCGAAGCGGCACCCGCGGCTCGGGGACAAGGTCGTGCTGAACTTCGTCGAGACCGGGCCGCAGACGTTCACCGTGAAGGCGCTGTTCCATCGCAGCACCGTTACCACCGACACGTTGATCAGCGCGAAGACGCTCGAGGCGAACTCGCCGAACTCGCTCGACGCGTTCATCTTCGTCAAGTTCAAGCCGGGCGTTCCGTTCGACCAGGGACGCGCCGCGGTCGAGGCTACGGCCAAGCCCTACCCCACCGCGAAGGTGCAGGACATCCACCAGCTGAAGCAGACGTTCGAGTCGCGCATCGCGACACTGTTCGGCCTCATCTTGATCATGCTCACGCTCGCCATCGTGATCGCACTGCTCGGCATTGCGAACACGCTGCGACTGTCCGTGTACGAGCGCACGCGCGAGCTCGGCCTCCTGCGGGCGGTCGGCATGACGAAATCGCAGGTCCGCTCGTCGATCCGTTGGGAGTCCGCGATCATCTCGCTCTTCGGCACCGTCGGCGGCCTGGTGCTCGGCTTCGTGTTCGGATGGGCGGTGGTCACGGGGCTCGGCGGCACCGACATCCAGTTCGCACCGCCCGTGCCGCTGCTCGTCTTGATCCTCGTGGTCGGTGCGCTTGCCGGCGTGTTCGCCGCGATCCGTCCGGCGCGCCGGGCCGCGAGGCTCGACGTCTTGCAAGCGATCGCATCCGAGTAACAACTGTTGCGTACAGACCGAAGGGACGTAGCGTGCCACCCATGACCGAGACGAAGGCGGCGGTTGCCCGCGCGCTCGATCTGGTGAAGGTGTACGGCGAAGGCGACACCGCGGTGCGCGCCCTCGACGGCGTCACCGTCGAGCTCCCGGCGGGTCATTTCACGGCGATCATGGGCCCGTCGGGTTCCGGCAAGTCGACGTTGATGCATTGCGTGGCAGGGCTGGACTCGGTCACCTCGGGGCAGGTGTTCGTCGGCGACGTCGAACTGTCGAAGTTGTCGGACAAGGAGCTCACCCTGCTGCGACGCGAGCGCATCGGGTTCGTGTTCCAGGCGTTCAACCTGATCCCGACACTGACCGCGTACGAGAACATCACGCTGCCGACGGCGTTGGCGGGCCGCGACGTGGACAAGCAGTGGCTCGACACCGTCATCGGCATCGTGGGCCTGGGCGATCGGCTGACGCACCGGCCTTCCGAGTTGTCCGGCGGACAGCAGCAGCGCGTCGCGGTGGCACGTGCGCTGGCGAGCCGTCCACAGATCATCTTCGCCGACGAACCGACGGGCAATCTCGACTCGCGTGCGAGCGCGGAGATCCTCACGTTCATGCGCAAGGCCGTCGGCGATCTCGGCCAGACGATCGTGATGGTGACGCACGACCCGGTGGCCGCGGGCTACGCCGGCTCGGCGCTGTTCCTGCAGGACGGCCGCATCGTCGACACGATGGCCGAGCCCACCCCCGACAAGGTGCTCGACCGCCTGAAGGCACTCGGCGACTGATGTCTGCGGGCTACTCCGGTACGCCCCTGGCCAGGAAGCTCGGGATCAAGGCCGGCGACACCGTCGAGGTGCTCGGCGCCCCGGCCGGCCTCGACCTCGGGGGGATGCCGGATGCCGTGACCGTGCGCACCGCGCTACGCGGCACCGCCGACGTGATCGTGGCGTTCCAGACGCGAAGGGCCGCGCTCGAGCGCCGCGTACCCAAGCTGCTCGACGTGCTCGATGTGAACGGCGGCCTGTGGGTGGCCTGGCCGAAGAAGGCGAGCAAGGTGGCGACCGACATTACCGAGGACACGGTGCGGGAGGTGTTCCTGCCGCTCGGCCTCGTGGACAACAAGGTCTGCGCGATCGACGACACGTGGTCCGGCCTCCGCGTCGTCTGGCGCAAGGAGAACCGCCCCCGCTAACTCAGGTCGGCTCGCGGAGGTCGCGGAGGAGGACCTCCTGGCTGATCGTGGCGAGGTGCACGCCTTCGGTATCGAAGACGTGACCGACGCTGAGGCCGCGCGAGCTGATGAGG
>DASZHU010000362.1:0-4907 GCA_035937605.1 Acidimicrobiales bacterium
TCGACCAGTGCCGTGCAGAGCTCGTCGACCGCGATGCGCAGGTCTTCCACTTCGTCAACGTCGAATCCGGCTGCCGTCGCGACGCCACTCGCGACCAGACGCGCGATGCGCACCAGCCGCGTCTCGGCCGGCAAGACCAGCTCGATCATTCCTTCATTGCGCACGTCGTTCACGCAGTTCCTTCGTCTCTGGGACGGCGGCGACGTTAGCGGTCCGCCCGATGTATGGCTTCCCCTGCTGTCAGGGCACCCCAAACGAGATCGCCATCGACGAAAGGAAAAACAGATGGGCCGCAACATCGATGACGCCAAGGGTCGGGTGAAGGAAGCCGCGGGTGACCTCACCGACAACGATCGTCTGAAGCGTGAAGGCAAGACCGATCAGATCGGGGCGAAGGTCAAGGACTTCGTGGACGACGTGAAGGAAAAGGTCGAAGGGGCCGTCGACGACGTGAAGGAGAAGGTGCAGAAGCACTGATCCGCCGCGGAGTGCGCGTCTGGTCCGCGACGCGCACGGGGTAGCCCACGAAGTACGGGGTGCCTCCCGCCCGGGCACCTCGTACAGCAAGACCGGCCCTTCGGGGCCGGTCTTGCGCGTCGCGTTCGCCGTCGGTACCCATCGCTCACGGGGCCCGAAACGGCACGATGTCGCGCACGCAATGATGAGTGAGTGCTGCGTTGCGCGACATGGCTTGCCCCCGGACTCCCTCTTGGCCTGTTCGAAACCGTGACTGCGGCCGCCGCGGCGTCGTTGGACACCGAGGTGACGTTGCGGTCGTGGACCGACCTGAGCGGACCCGACCCGGACGACGATCCGTTCGCGCGCGACGAGCTCGATCTCGGATTCATCTGCGCGCCGTCGTACCTCGCCCTCGCGTCGCGCGCTCCAGCGAGCGTGCGCCTCGCCGGAGCCGCGCCGGTGTTCGCGGACCCGCGCAACGGCGGTCGCCCCGTCTACTTCTCCGAGCTCGTCGTGATCGGTCGGCCCGACGCGACCTCGCTGGAAGATCTCGCTGCCGCGCGCATCGGCATCAACGACCGCAACTCAATGAGTGGGCTCGTCGCGCTTCTTGAGCAAATGCGCGCCCGCAACCTCGGAGACGACTTCGCGACACTCGTGCTCACTGGGGGCCACCGCCACTCGCTCGACCGGTTGGTGCGAGGCGACATCGACGCCGCCGCGATCGACTCGAACACCCTGCTCGACGTGGGCGGGCCGCCCGACGGCACGCGGGTGCTCGAGACCTGGGGCCCGTATCCCGTGCAGCCGGTTGTCGTGCGCGCCTCGATGGTGGACACGGCCCGCGAGGTCATCGCGAACACGCTGTTGTCGCTGCATCACGACCGCCACACGGCTCGAGCCCTTCGCCGCTTCGGCGTCGAGCGGTTCGCAGTGGTGACAGAGGCCGACTACCGGTGAGCATGTCGGGCAACGCCGAGAACCGGGGCGAGACCGAAGGCGAACGGGGCGCGACCGCCGTCATCGCCGCCTTCTTCGCGAATCTGGGCATCGCCGTGATGAAGTTCGTCGGTTTCGCGTTCACCGGATCCGGTGCGATGCTCGCCGAGGCAGTGCACTCCACGGCCGACACCGGTAACCAGTTGCTGTTGCTCTTCGGAGGTCGCAAAGCGCGCCGGTCCGCCGACCAGGAACACCAATTCGGCTACGGGCGCGAGCGCTACTTCTGGGCGTTCGTAGTGGCGCTCATGCTGTTCTCGGTCGGATCGTTGTTCTCGATCTACGACGGCATCCAGAAGTTGGTGGACCCGCACAAGCTGGAGTCCGCGGGGTGGGCGATCGCAATCCTCTTCGGCGCGACGGTGCTCGAGTCGCTCTCGTTCCGAACGGCGATGAAGGAGGCGCGACACCTGCGGCGCGGCGGATCGTGGTGGCGCTTCATCCGCACCGCGAAGAATCCCGAGCTACCCATCGTGATGCTCGAAGACCTCGCCGCGCTCACGGGCCTCGCGTTCGCGCTGATTGCGGTGGTCACCGCGGACCGCACCGGCGACTCCAAGTACGACGCAATCGGCAGCCTGGCGATCGGAGTGCTGCTGGGCATCGTCGCGATCGTGCTGGCGATCGAGATGCGCAGCCTGTTGCTCGGCGAGTCGGCGTCGCCGCACGTGCAGGAGCAGATCACCGCGGCGATCGAACGGTCCGACGACGTCGAGCGTCTGATCCACCTTCGGACCGAGCATCGAGGGCCGGACGAGTTGTTGGTGGTGGCGAAGATCGAGTTCGCGTCGCACCTTACGATTCGGGAACTGGCCGACGTCGTCGATGCCGTCGAAGCCAATGTGCGCCACGACGTTCCGGAGGCGCACCTCATCTACCTCGAACCCGATGTGGTTCGTAGGTAACGTTGCCTCGTGGCCGCGCTCGACGACAACGCGCAGAAGCAGCTCCAGGCGCTCGGCGATTTCATCAAAGCCCAACGCAAGTTGGCCGAGCTGTCGCTCCGCGAGCTCGCGGCGCGCACGAACGTGTCGAATCCGTACCTGAGCCAGATCGAGCGCGGTTTGCACGAGCCCTCGGTTCGGGTGCTCAAGGCCATCGCCGGCGCGCTCAACTTGTCGGCCGAGACGCTGCTCAAGCAAGCCGGCCTGCTCGAGGAGGACGGTGCGGTGAACGACGCGTCGCCGACCACCGAGAAGGCGATTGCCTCCGACCAGGCGTTGAAAGCCGAACAGCGCACCGCACTTCTCGCGGTCTACCGCTCGTACCTCGAAGCCAACGAAGCCGACCGCGCGAAGAAGCCCCGGGCCTAGACCCGAGGCTTCATCACGGCGAGTGGGAGAGGTTGGTTCAGGCGGCCTTGGTCGTCTTCGTCGCAACCCGCTTCACCGGCGACGCTGCGGACGTCGGGAGCAGTGGCGAGATCGCCTTGACGATCGCCTTCGCGAAGTCGCGCTGGTTGGCCAGGATCGCCTTCACGAAATCGTGCTGACCGTCGACGAGCTGCACGGCGACGCCGAAGGCCGCGTCGATCGACTCGGCGGGATCGGGAAGCGAGTCCGCGAACGGAACGGTGGGACGGTCGTCGGGCAGCACGCCTTCGACTGTCTCGACGACCTTCTCGACGGCGTCGATGGCGGGCTCTTGAACGGTCTTCATGAGGTCGAGAACCTGGTCCTGCAGGCCCGACAACGTCTCGGTGATAGACGGCATGTGCACTCCTTGGGGAACTTCGCGGGGTTGGTCTTCGCTGTTTGCGTTGATGCATACTATCTCAAGCATTGCTGTTTATGTCAAGCGAGACCTTCGTCACAGGAATCCCGACGGACTTGGTCGGGTTTGACCTGAGCGCTGCGTACACTGCGCGGCCCACCGCATCGAAGGAGACGCACATGGCACTGCGCTTGGGTGACGACGCCCCGGACTTCACGGCCGAGACGACCGAAGGCACGATCAACTTCTACGACTGGAAGGGCGACAGCTGGGCCGTGCTGTTCTCGCATCCGAAGGACTTCACGCCGGTGTGCACGACGGAGCTCGGCTACACGGCGAGGCTCCAGCCCGAGTTCGCCAAGCGCAACGTGAAGGTGATCGGGTTGTCGGTCGACTCGAACGAGAACCACGAGGGATGGGCGAACGACATCGAGGAGACGCAGGGCCAGCGTCCCAACTTCCCGATCATCGCCGACGCCGATCGCAAGGTGTCCGACCTCTACGACATGATCCACCCGAACGCGAGCGAGACCACCACCGTGCGTTCGGTGTTCGTGATCGGTCCGGACAACAAGGTGAAGCTCACGATCACCTACCCCGCGTCAACCGGCCGCAACTTCGACGAGATCCTGCGCGTGATCGACTCGCTCCAGCTGACCGCGAACTACAGCGTGGCCACACCGGTGAACTGGAAGCAGGGCGAAGACGTGATCATCGTGCCGGCGGTGTCGGACGAAGACGCGAAGAAGAAGTTCCCGAAGGGCTTCAAGACCCTCAAGCCCTACCTCCGCGTCACCCCCCAGCCCAACAAGTAGCCCGTCCCTGCGCCCGAGAGGTCAGTCAGTGGGCGGGGGCGACGTCGGCGCCGGATGCCGCGATCGAGAAGGCAACCCGCCACGCGGTGTCGCCCAGGCCGAGCACCGCGAGCTCGTGATCGGCCTGCTCGCGCACCTCACCGCTTCGCAAATCGCCGATCACCTCGAGCGCGCTCGCCTCGGCGAGGCGGAGCAGTGCACGCGTGAGTACGTCTTCGGTCGAGTCGACGAGTGCACGGCCCTCCTCGAACGTGGAGGCCACACCCTCGGCGTCGCCCTTCTGCGCGAGGGCGAGGCCGCGTGCCTCCAACGCCGTGGCCCTGTCGGCGTAGGTGCCACCGTCCTGGTCGAGCACGACGCGCGCCCGGTCGAGCGCCTCGTCGGTACGACCCGCGGCGGCGAGCGCAAGTGCCAGTGCGGACACCGCGTTCCAGTTCGAGTTCTTGCCGCTCGCGTGCTGCACGAGCGGCTCGAGCATCGCGATGGCACCAGCAGCGTCGCCGCGCTGCAGCCGGTTGAGCCCGAACGCGACGAGCGCGTCGGTGAAGCCGAACTGCCCGGGCTCGGCCTCGTTCGCGACGCTGTCGACGTCGAGATGCGCGGCGCGCTCCGGTTGGCCCACCTGGGCCGCGGCGACAGCGATCAGCAGCGGCGCCCACAGCTCGGGGTGGTCGGCTGGCCCGAGCACCAGCAGCTCGTCGAGCACGTCGAACGCGTCCTGCACCTGTCCGGTCGCGATCAATGCGCGGGCCAGCACACCGAGCGAGTTGCCGTGACCGTACCAGTCACCCATCGCTGCGAAGGTCTCGCGCGCCTCACGCGCCGGCGCGAGAGCCTCCGACGCCTTGCCGCTCCACAACGACAGCGAGCCGAGCAGCACCAGCATCATCCCGGCCGCCCAGCGGTCGCCGCGCTCGCGGG
>DASZHU010000363.1:0-3666 GCA_035937605.1 Acidimicrobiales bacterium
GAGCCCGGGCCCGGCGAGTCAGTCGGCGCGGTCGTCGGTTCGCTGGGCGAAGCCTCGGCTGCGTTGCACGAACGGTGGCGTGGGCTGAGTGAGGTGCAGTGGGAGACGGTCCTGTCCGAACCCGAGCTCGGAGAGGTCTCCTTGACGACGCTCTGCTTCATGCGGCTCACCGAGGTGGAGGTGCACTCCGTCGATCTCGACCTCGGTCTGGGACCGTGGAGCGACGAGTTCGTGGAGGCGGCCTTCGCCGTACGGGTGCTCGCCCTTCCGCGGCTTCGGCGGCGGCCCGACGCAGACCGGCGCGTGTGCGGCAGTTGGCTGCTCTCGGACGGCGTGGAGTCGTGGTACGTGGAAGCCGAGGGCGCGACGGCGACCGTCGAGCGATCCGCGCCGCTCGACGAGGTGATCTCGATCATCGAGGGCGACCGCCGCGCGCTCGTGGGGATGCTGCTCGGACGAGTGCCCGTCGACACGCTCGAGTTGACCGGCAACATCGATCTGGCGAAGGCGTTCAAGGCCGCATTCCCCGGCCCCTGACTGCCGCCCTCGCCGGTGCGGTCTACGAGGAGTGGGTGTACTCGAAGTGCTGCACCTCGACCATCAGCGGCAGCTTGTACCTGACGTAGAAGTTGTGGAGGTTGAGGTAGCCCTCGTACGACTCGACGTCGCGCTCGACCACATCGACTTGCGGATCGGCGGCCGCCTTTGCCTGCACCTTCGCGTACAGGTCCTCGAACTCGCCGAGCGTGGCGACCGACATGCCGAAGTGATCGAGACGCGGACAGCTCATCGGCTCGTCCTCTGCGATCAAGAACACGAACTGCTCGTCGGTGTGCACGCGCATCACGAGGCGCTTGCGGTCTTGCGTGAGCATGTCGTACTCGAGCCATCCGAACACGTCGCCGTAGAACGCGGTGATCGCCTTGCGGCCTTCCGCATCGAGCGCGGCGGCCGCCATCGACATCGCGACGTGGTTCAGGCGGGGAAGGCGCGTCTTGGTCATGTCTGTGCTCCTGGGGCGATGAGGACCTTCGCCGCGATACGGCCCGACGCGAGTGCACGCATCGCGTCGAGGGCACCGGTCAGCGGCACGTCGGTCGGATCGATGAGCTCGTCGAGCGGCAGCTTGCCGGATGCGAGGAGCGCGAGCGAGCGCTCGAACCCGTCGGCGTCGTAACAGAACGCCCCCGTGATCACGAGCTCGTTCAACAGGATGCGGTTCGGGTCGAAGCGGGGCGTGGCCATGCCGGCGCCCACCAGCACGAGCCGTCCGGTGCGCTTGAGCTGCGCGAGCCCCGCCTCCATCGCGTCGCCGTGGCCGGAGCACTCGAGCACGACATCCACCGCGTCGCTCACGACGGCGCCCGGGTCGTACGGACCGGGGTTCTCGAGCTCGTTCGGGGCGATCACGACGGTCGCACCGAGGCGCCGGGCGAGATCCTGGCGTAGCGGCGAGGGCTCGCTGACCTTCACGTCGTCGATGCCGAGCGCCTTGAGCGCCGCGATCGTGAGGGCGCCGATCGGGCCGGCGCCGAGCACCAGGGCGCGCTCGCCGGGCTCGATCTTGGAGTTGGTGATGCCGTGGAGGGCGACCGCGAGCGGTTCCGCGAGTGCGGCTGCGCGGAGCGACAACCCGTCGGGCACGCGGAGCAGGCCGTTCTCGGTCGACTTGATGAAGCGGGCGAACGCACCCTGCCCGCCGTCGCCCATTCCCGGCGTCCCACGCTGCGAGCACAGCGACGGGTGGCCCTTGCGGCACGGCTCGCACTCGCCGCACCGCGGCGACGGTCCTCCCACGATCTCATCGCCGACCGACCAGGTCGACACGGCGTCACCGACGGCGACGACGACGCCGCTCCACTCGTGACCCTCGATCGAACCCTTGCGTCCCCAGCCGTCGATGACCATGTGGAGATCGCTGCCGCACACGCCACAGTGGCTGACCTCGACGAGCACCTCATCGGGGCCCACCTCGGGCACGGGCACGTCCTCGACCGAGAGGTCGTCCTTCCCGTTGAGGATCACTGCTGGCATCGTCGACGGCAACGTGGTGGTCATGTGGTGGCGGGCTCCTCGACGGTGTCGACGAGATCGGGCCGGTATTCGGGATGGGAAGTGAGCCACTCCGACGCGCGCCGCATCGACTCCTCGTTCTTCTTGTTGATGAACTTGTAGATCTGCCCCTCGAACCACTTCCAGGGCGCCTTCGTGAGGTGATAGCGCTCCTCGAAGGAGAACCGGGTGCGGTTGGGCCCCATGCGTTCGAGGCCGACCTTGCCGGTCTGGTCCTGGCCCGGCTCGTGGCTGAGCATCGTGTACGTGTACCCCCCCGCCGGCTTCACGTCGGTCACCAGCTCGAGTGCCGATCCCCGACGCCCGAACGGCATCTTGTAGATGACGCGGCGGAGCAGGCCGTTGCCCCCGGCGTCACCGGGGTGCACGACCTGGACCTCGATCACCATCGGGGCGTACGCCGTCCAGTTGTCGTAGTCCTGGAAGAGCGCCCACAGCCGTTCCGGGGAATGCGGCATCTCGAGTGTGTACCGGTGTTCCCGCATGCGACGCGGGATCGTACCTGACACGCGTGTCAGGATGCTGGGCCGAGAGGACGAACCGGAAGGCGAGGCCTCTCCACGAGTACAGCGCACAAGCCGGCGCGTTCGCGCCGGCGTGCGTCGGAGGGAGCGCGAGCAACCAATGGAACGATCACCCATCGGCGCGACCGCGGACGACTGGGGGATGGCCGCACACGCCCGCGCGACGCCGGACAAGGTGGCGATGGTGCTCGAGGGCACGGCCCGCACCTACGGCGAGCTGGGTGACCGTGCCGCACGACTCGCGACCGCGCTCCACCGTCGGGGCCTGCCGAGCGACGGCACCGGCGCGGTGGCGGCGATGCTGCCCAACGGGTTCGAGTTCTTCGAGGTCGCCGCCGGCGCCTGTCGCGGCAGGGCGCGGTTCCTGCCGGTCAACTGGCACCTCAAGAGCGACGAGCTCGCGTGGATCCTCGCGGACTCGGGCGCGCAGGTGCTCGTCGCCCACCCGAGCCTGCGCGAGTTCGTCGACGCGGCCGTGGCGCAGGCGCCTGGATGCTCAGTGCTATTGGTCGGTGACGAGTATGAGTCGACGATTGCGGCCGCGTCACCGTTGCCGCAGGACGGATGGCGCGCGCCCGCGTTCATCTTCTACACGTCTGGCACGACGGGTCGCCCCAAGGGCGTGGTGCACGGTGGCCTCAACCCCGACACGATGGCGATGGCGCAGCAGGGGCTCGTCGCGCTGTGGGGGTTCCGGGCTGACGACGTGCACCTCTTGGCGGGGCCGGCGTATCACGCGGGCCCCGGCGGCTACTCGTTCACGACGTTGTTCTCGGGCGGGTCCGTCGCGATCCTTCCGTCGTGGGACGCGCGGGCCGCGCTCGCGCTGGTCGAACGCGAGCGCGTCACGACCACGTTCATGACGCCCGCGCATTTCATCCGCGTCCTCGAGGTGCCGGAGGACGAGCGAGCCGCGTTCGACCTCTCGAGTTGGCGGTTGATCATCCACGGTGGCGCGCCGTGTCCCGTCAATGTGAAGCGTCGCATCATCGACGCGCTGCCGGCCACCGAGGTGTGGGAGCTGTACGGCGCGAGCGAAGGTGGTGCGACGCGCGTCTCACCGAAGGAG
>DASZHU010000364.1:0-2201 GCA_035937605.1 Acidimicrobiales bacterium
GAGATAGGGCGTGAGGCCTGCCTTCGCGAGGTACTCGGTTACGACCCTCGAGCCCGGGGCGAGACTCGTCTTGACCCAGGGCTTCGCCGACAACCCTCTCTCGACCGCCTTCTTCGCCAGAATGCCGGCGGCAATGAGGACGCTCGGGTTCGAGGTGTTCGTACAGCTGGTGATCGCGGCGATGACCACCGAACCATGCGACAGCTCGACCTCCTTGCCCTGAACAACGGCGTTGGTCTTCCCCGGCCGACCATCCGGCGGAGCCGACGGGCTCTTCGCGAGCATCGCGGCGAGCGATGCCCGGAAGCTCGCTTTCGACTCGGTGAGCTTCACGCGGTCCTGCGGCCGCGTCGGCCCGGCGAGGCTGGGTACGACGGATGCGAGATCGAGGTGCAGGACCTCCGTGTAACGTGCCTCGGGGGCGTCCGGAGCGTGGAAGAGCCCCTGCGCTTTGCAGTACTGCTCCACCAGTCTCACCTGGCTCTCGCTCCGTCCCGTGAATCGAAGGTAGCGCAGCGTCTCGGCATCCACCGGGAAGATGCCGCACGTGGCCCCGTATTCCGGCGCCATGTTCGCAATCGTCGCGCGGTCCGCGAGAGGGAGCCGCGCGAGACCGTCGCCGAAGTATTCGACGAATTTGCCGACGACGCCGTGTTTGCGAAGCATCTCGGTCACCGTCAGGACGAGATCGGTCGCGGTCGACCCTTCGCGCAATGCGCCGGTCAGACGCACTCCGACCACTTGCGGAATGAGCATGCTGACGGGCTGACCCAGCATCGCCGCTTCGGCCTCGATGCCTCCGACACCCCACCCCAGGACGCCGAGGCCGTTGATCATGGTGGTATGCGAGTCGGTCCCAACCAACGTGTCGGGGTAGACCGTGTTTCCGTCTTCGCTCTTCACGACGACCCGGCCGAGGTACTCCAGGTTCACTTGATGGCAGATGCCCGTTCCGGGAGGGACGACCTTGAAGTTGCGAAAGGCGCTTTGCCCCCACTTGAGAAATTGGTATCGCTCCTTGTTCCGCAAGTACTCGAGCTGCACGTTGATGCGAAACGCGTCGCTCGAGGCAAACGCGTCGACCTGCACCGAGTGATCGATCACGAGCTCGACGGGTTGCAGCGGGTTGATCTTCCGCGGATCGCCCCCGAGCGTCTTCATCGCGTCGCGCATCGCCGCGAGGTCGACGACGGCAGGCACACCGGTGAAGTCCTGGAGCAGAACGCGGGCCGGAGTGAAGGCGATCTCGCGGGAGGACGGCTGCGTCGGGTCGACGGTGGCGAGCGCCGCGATGTCGTCTGACGTGACGGTCGCGTCGTCGTGACATCGCAAGAGATTTTCGAGGAGAATCTTCAGCGAGAACGGGAGCGTCGCGGCCTGTGGGTGCCGCGCGCAAACGGCGGAGAGCTGGAAGTACGTATAGGAGGACGAATCGACGGCGAGCGTAGATCGGGCGGCAAAGGGATCGCGCATGGCAGATTCAGGAGGTAGTCCCCGAGGAACGCGACGGCAAGAGCGGGCACTAATCTCTCCCAGGTGTGATCATTTTCTCCGGGCGTACGTACTTGTCGAAGTCCTCGGGCCGGACGAGACCCAGCTCGGCGGCGGCCGCGCGCAGCGTCGTTCGTTTCGTATGCGCGAGCTTCGCCACCTTGGCGGCATTTTCGTACCCGATAATTTCGTTCAGAGCCGTCACGAGCATCAGCGTGTTCTCGAGATGTCTGGCGATCACCTCGCGATCCGGCTCGATTCCGGCCATGCAGTTTTCGTCGAACGACAGGCATGCGTCGGCGAGTAGCGTGCAGCTTTCGAGAACGTTGTGAAGGATGACCGGCTTGAACACATTGAGCTCGAATTGCCCGTTGGCGCCCGCGAAACCGACGGCGGCGTCGCAGCCCATCACCTGCGCGCAGACCATGGTCATGGCCTCGCACTGCGTCGGATGTACTTTGCCCGGCATGATGCTGCTGCCTGGCTCGTTCTCCGGCAAGTGAATCTCTCCGAAACCGCAGCGCGGCCCGCTTCCGAGGAGGCGAACGTCGCTCGCGACCTTGAAACAGGCGACGGCCAGCGTGCGCATCGCCCCGCTCGCGGCAACGAGCGCTTCGTGTCCCGCGAGAGCGGCGAACTTGTTCGGCGCGGTGCGGAACGGCGCACCGGCCAGCTCCGCGATTCTTTTCGCGACTGCGTCCGCCCACCCG
>DASZHU010000365.1:0-4799 GCA_035937605.1 Acidimicrobiales bacterium
GACGACGACACGGCAATTGCACTCGGGTCCGGTGAGGTTCCGGTGCTCGGGACGCCGCGGGTGGTCGCGCTCGTCGAGGAAGCGTCGGTCAAGGCCCTCGAGGGCCGACTCGAACCCGGTTCCACCTCGGTCGGCATGCGCGTGCAGCTCGACCACCTGGCCCCGACCGCGGTGGGCCACAAGGTCCGAGCTGAGGCGACGCTCAAAGAGGTCGAGGGCCGGCGGCTCACGTTCGCGGTCTCGGTGCACGACGAGCGCGGGCTGGTGGCCGCGGGCAAGGTCACTCGCGTGATCGTCGACGTCGACCGCTTCATGGACAAGGCCCGCTGACCCACCGCCGCCGAACGGGTGGGGCGGGGTCAGGTCATTCGGGACGGGCCGGTGCGGCCTTCCACGGTGACCTTGCGCTCGGTGAACAGCCACTGGCCGGAGGCGTCGTCGCGCGCCAACGAGTCGCGATAGGCGCCCCAGTGGTCGGGGCCGACATCGGTCACGGCGAAGAAGTACGACACCGCGCTCGCACGTCCCGCCGTGACATCGACCTCGATCGCGATGCTCGATACGTGGTGGCGGACGAATGCGGACGTCGACGTCGAGGTGAGCTTCTCGTTGGCAACGGCGAATACCGAGGCGATCGCGGCGCGCCCCTCGTGCCGCCCCGAGCCGCGCACGTCGAGCACGCCGTCGTCCGCGAAGCAGCGCGCCGCGTCGTCGAACCGACCGTGGTCGACGGCATGGGCGTAACGGGCGATGCATTGACGAACTGCCTCGCACCCCGCGACCTCGTCCGGTCTCATGCGAGGTTCGACGAGCGCGGGTACTGGTCGGCCGGATCGGTGAGCACGTTCACGAGGTACGGCACGCCGGACGCGAAGCCACGGTCGAGCGCGGCGCCGAGCTCGGCCGGCGAGCAGACCACCTCGCCCGCACCGCCCAACGCCGTGACCACCTGGTCGTACCGGCACCCCGACTGCAGGTCCGCAGCCACGTCGTAGCCGTACAGCGCTTGCATCGGATGCTTCTCGAGCCCCCAGATGCCGTTGTTGCCGACGACGATCACGACGGGGAGCTCGTGGCGCACGAGCGAGTCGACGTCCATCAGCGAGAACCCGGCCGCGCCGTCGCCCAGGAGCACGACGACCTGACGCTCGGGGTGCGCCACCCGCGCTGCCATCGCGTAACCCATGCCGGTGCCGAGGCAGCCGTACGGACCGGCGTCGAGCCAGCAGCCCGGGAGATAGGCGTCGATGTACTTGCCGGCATACGACACGAAGTCGCCGCCGTCGCACACCACGATCGCGTCGCGATCGAGCTTGCGCCGGAGCTCGCCGTAGACACGGGTCGGCTTGATCGGCTCGGTCGACGCGTCGAGCAGGTCGGCTTCACCGGCGGACGCCGCCGACTCCACGTCACGAAGCCGCTCGATCCAGGGCTCGTGATCGGCGCGCGGTCCGGTCCAATCGGCGAAGGCGGTGAGGATCGCGCCCAGGTCACCCGCCGGAGCGGCCGCGGGCTGGACGTGGCCGGCGCGCTGCTCTTCGCTGTCGACGACATGCACGACCTTCGCGGCGCCGAACGCGCCGAATGACAACCGGAAGTCGAGCGGGGCTCCGACGACGATCACGACGTCGGCCTCGGCCTTCAACAAGCCACGGGTTCTCGAGAACGCAAGCTCGTGGTCGGCGGGGACACAGCCGCGACCGAGCCCGTTGGCGAACACCGGCACCCGCAGCATCTCCGCGACGGCGCGCAGCGCGTCCCACGCGCCATCGAAGTACACGTCCGTACCGGCGATGATCGCGGGACGATCGGCGTTCGCGATCAAGTCGGCCGCGCGCGCCACCTCGGCTGCGTCGGGGTCCCCGCCACGGGGTACCCGGGCCTCGGGCCCCTCGGTCTCGCCGTGCCGGAAGACGACGTCGAGTGGGAAGTCGCAGAACACCGGACCGCGGTGCGGCGTGAGCGCGGCGCGAGCGAGCTCATCGACGAGCGCCGGTATGCCATCGACGCTGGTTGCGGTCTCGGCGCGCTTCGTGATCGATGCGACCACGGGAACATGGTCGAACTCCTGCAGCGAGCCAGCGCCCCAGCGCGCCTGCGGCGCGCGACCGCCGAGCACGACGAGTGGAGTGCCGTTGAAGTGGGCTGACGTGATGGCCGATACGCCGTTGGTCACACCGGGGCCAGCAGTGAGCACCGCGACGCCGGGACGTCGCGTGAGCTTGGCGGTGGCCTCGGCCGCGAACGTCGCCGTCTGCTCGTGACGTACGTCGACGATGCGCCAGTCGTTGCTCGCACCCTTGGCCACGGCGTCGTAGAACGGGAAGATGTGGCCACCGGAGAGTGTGAACATCTCCCGCACGCCGTAGCCGGCGAGCGCCGCGAGCGCGAGCTCGCCGCCATGGCCCTTCACACGCGTGACCCCACTCTGGCGAGGAACGTCGACAGTGCGTTCCACCACGCGTCGGCGTTCTCGAACTGCGGGCTGTGGCCCGCAGCCGCGATGACCGCCAGCTCGGCGCCGGGAATCGCGCTCGCCATCTGCTGCGACGGCTCGACGATCGGGCGGTCTTGCTCGCCGGTGATCACGAGGGTCGGCATCGACAGGGTTCGCAACGCGGCGAGTCGATCGGGTGCAACGAACATCGCCTCTAGCAGGCCGGCGTACGCCGCAGGAGCCGTGTCGCGGAACTTGCGATCGTTGAACTCGGCATAACCGGGTCGTTCCGCGAGTAGCCGCAGATGGGCCGGCGAATCGAGTGGGCCGCCACGCTCCTGCAACGCCACCGCGAGACCGTCGATGCCCTGCTCCCGAACCACGAGCTTCGCGAGGTCGATGTCGTCACGTTGCACGAACGGCAGCGGTCCGGGCAGCGTGTCCATCAGGACGAGAGCGGTGATGCGCTCCGGCGCACGTAGCGCCAGCACCTGCGCGACCATCCCGCCCATCGAGTGCCCGAGCAACACGAACGGCGAGCCCGAGCCCCATCGGTCGTCGGCGAGCGAGACGAGCGCGTCGGCGAGCGCGTCGAACGTGTAGTCGTCCTCCGACTCGGGCTTCTCACTCGAGCCATGCCCGAGGTTGTCGGGAGCGACCGCATGCCACCCCGCAGCCGCCAGTGGGTCGAGCCACTCGGTGAAGTCTTCCTTCGCACCGGTGAACCCGTGGACGAGCATGAACGGACGCCCACCCGCTCCGGACTCGGCGAACTCGAGCTTGGCCATCATCCCCCTGTCGATTGCGTGGCGGATGCATCGGTCACCTGATCCGGCGGTGGCGGATCGATGGTGACCGGCGCTCCGACATCGAAGTACTCGAGCGAGACCACCGCGCCTCCCTCGCCTCCCGCCGCATCGAATCGGATGCTCCCTGCCGGGACAAGTCCGCCCAGCGTGTCGACCTCGTGCAGCAGGTCGAGGGCGATGTGCGACCCAGGCCGTCGCACCTTGATCCACTGGGTGGGCGACCCGCGCCGCCCGGTGCCGGTCGGGCCGTCGAGGTACGGCGCGTCCAGATACAACGTGTCGTCGATGGCGATGACGGCTCTCGGTGTCGGCGGCGGGAGTCCGCGGCCTGCATCGAGCGCCATCGTGAGGCGTTGGGAGCGACGGTCGAACGAGCCGGTGACGACGAGCGAAGTGACCCCACTCGCGGCATTCGCGCCGATCACGACGCGAAACCGGCCGCTCAGTGGTGGCGCCGGCACCGATGAGCGTGACACGTCGACCTCGTGCTGGTCCGACGTGCACGCGAACGAGAGCGTGGCGAAAACGACGAGAACTGCAGGAGCGACACCGTGACGCCACGGCATGGCGCGACCTCCGACATGGACCAATGTGAGGACCGTGCGGATGGCCGAGGAACCCACACCCTCGCCGTAGACTCGGGGCCGGTTCGTCGGTGACCGTAGCGGCGAATGACGGTCGACCGGGAGAAGTGGCCACCCGTAGAGTGACCGCCGGAAGAAGGGGGGTGAGGTGCAGGAGTCGGCGATGCAGGAGACGGAGGGGCCAGCGCAGGACACCGCTCCCCGCGCGCGACGCCGTCCGTACGTGCTCGTTGCCCGCATTTCGCTCAGCGCGCTGATGCTCGTGGTCTTGTTGCACCGCATGCCGCACTTCCGCGTCGAGGACCTGTTGCCCGACTGGAACCGCGACACCGCGATGTTCCTCGCGCTCGCTGCCTTCTTCACGCTCGCCGGCATCGTCCTGTCGACGCTGCGTTGGCGCGCGGTGCTGTCCGCGCTCGGTCAGGACTCGAAGCTCAGTGATCTTCTGTCGTACAACCTCGCGGGTTTGTTCGTGTCGAACGTGCTGCCGACCACCATCGGCGGCGACGTGCTGCGCGTGTCGCGCCTGTCGAAGGAGAACGGCGAGTCGACGACGTCGTTCGCGTCCGTTGTGCTCGAGCGACTCACTGGCTGGCTCGTACTGCCGGTGATCACGCTGATCGGCTTCCTGGTGAACCCGGGGCTGCGCCGACTGGGCAGCGCGACCGAGGTCGCGATTGCCCTCGCAGGCGGCACGTTGGTCGCGCTTGTCGGCGTGCTCGTGGGCGTCGCCAGTCGCCGCTTCGGGGCGCGGGTGGCGGGCAGCGACGGATGGCGCCGATTCGCGGCGGCCGTGCACCTCGGCGTCGAACGCCTGCGCCGTCATCCCGCCGCAGCCTTCAACGTGCTCGCCGTCGGCTTCGCCTACCAACTCGTGCTCGTCTTCGCGGCCCTGATGGCGGCGAAGGCAGTGGGCATGAGCGTTGCCGTCGGGCCCACGGCGCTCCTCGCGTTCTTCCCCGCAGTGCT
>DASZHU010000366.1:0-7080 GCA_035937605.1 Acidimicrobiales bacterium
GCCGTTGCACGCCGCGACCGCCGATCGCTTCGAGCACCTGCACGGGTTTGCCTCCGCTCACCACCGGGACATGGAAGATGGAACCAGCGGACGCCCGCACGCATTTTGGCGCGAACGGGTCGACCGAACCGTCGCAGAAGAGTACCGCCCCCACTCCGGAGGCCTCCGCCATCCGCACGAGCGTGCCGCCGTTGCCGGGGTCGGCCACGCCGCACAGCACGAGCACCGGCGCGCCGGCCGCGCGGTCGAGCGCGTCGTCGACCGAGAGTCGCGGCATCGGCGCGAGCGCAACGACGCCTTGGGGCGTCATCACGTCGGTGTAGCGGTGCACCGCGCCCGGGGGTACGACGTGAACCCGAACGCCGGCCGCGCTCGCCTCGGTCACGATCGATTCGTTGGTACCGGCCTCGACGTAGATCCCTTCGAGGGGCACGCTGACGCGCAGCGCCTCCGCGACGAGCACGGGACCGTCGATGATGTAGCGCTGCTCGGTCTCGCGAACGCTGCGACGGCGCGCGAGTGCTCGGAGGTACTGCGCTGCCCGGCCGCTCTGCTTCACGGCGTCACGCCGCGGCGGCTCGCGCCTTTTCGACCAGCGCGCTGAACGCCGCCGGATCGGTCACGGCCAGATCGGCGAGCATCTTGCGGTCGACCTCGATGCCGGCGACACGCAAGCCCGCGATGAACCGGCTGTAGCTCATGTCGTTCTGCCGGCACGCGGCGTTGATGCGCTGGATCCAGAGCTTGCGGAACTCGCCCTTGCGCGCCCGGCGATCGCGGAACGCGTACTGCAACGAGTGCATGACCTGCTCGTTCGCGGCGCGATACGAACGGCTCTTGTTGCCGAAGTATCCCTTTGCGCGATCGAGCGTGGCCCGGCGGTGCTTCTTGCTGTGGACGGCGCGCTTGACCCTCGCCATCAAGGTTCTCCTTCTACGTGGTGGGGGGAGTCGCTACTTCAGGCCGAGCAAGCGCTCGATGCGGACGCGATCGCCGCCGGTGAGCTCTTCCTCACGCTTCAGCCGGCGCGTGCGCTTGGACGGCTTCTTCTCGAGGATGTGGTTCATGTTCGCCTTGCGGCGCATGAGCTTGCCGGAGCCGGTCAGTTTGAAGCGCTTTGCCGCGCCCCGGTGCGTCTTCATCTTCGGCATCGTTGGTTCGCTCTCCTCAGGCGGCGTCGTCGGGCTTGGTGGCCTCGACGCCGTCGGTGTCGGTATCGGCTTTGCGCTGCGCGTCCCGGGCGGCCTTGGCCTTCTTGTCGGGAGCGAGCACCATCGTCATGTTGCGCCCGTCGAGCTTCGGTACGACCTCGACGCGAGCCACCTGGGCGACCCGCTCGGCCACGTTGTCGAGGATGCGGCGCCCCAACTCGGGGTGTTGGGTCTCGCGGCCTCGGAACATGATCGTGACCTTCACCTTGTGGCCTTCACCGAGGAACTTCTCGACCTTGCGAGTCTTTGTGTCGAAGTCTCCGGTGCCGATCTTCGGGCGGTACTTCATCTCCTTGATCGAGACGTTCGTGCTCTTGCGCCGGGAGTCGCGCTGGCGCTGCGACTCCTCGTACTTCCACTTGCCGTAATCCATGATCCGGCAGACGGGGGGGTTGGCCTGGGCTGCCACCTCGACGAGATCGAGGTCTTGCTCTCTCGCGATCGCGAGCGCTTCCGGCAGCGGCTTGATTCCGATCTGTCCGCCGTCAGCTGCGACGAGTCGTACCTCCCGAGCTCGGATGCGATCGTTGATCCTGGGCTCGTTGTTGGCCGCCGGAGCAGCTATCTCGGATCAGTCCTCATGTATCGCGTTGGTCCTCCCTGACGCTTGGGTGATGGTCGGGAGCGACAAAAGGCGGGCGTCGATGAGTCGACACCCGCCCGCAACGGAGCCCGTGTGGGGTGGCAATCGACCCGGACGCACTGCCGCTTGCGGCTCCGTGGCCGGGTGGGGGCCGAGAATTCGCCCCGCTTCCGGTGTTCAGTTGTCGGCGTAGGGTACCAGTCGACCGGGCGTGGACAACAGTTTGGAGCTCGCATGTCGCTGTGGACCCCGGATGGAGAGCATCGAGTCGAGCGTGAGCGCCCGGACGAGGCCGCGCCGCCTCCCCAGGACGATCCGCTCGCCGGGCTCTCGCCCGAGGAGCGCGAACAGGCGATCGCCATGGCCGCGGAGATGGACGAGGTGCGCCAGCAGTTGGCCTCGGTCCCGGCGGCGGTCGTGGTGGCCAACCACGCGATGGGCCTGTACGAGCTGGCCGCAATCCACCTGTCGGGCCAGCCACCGAACTTCGTCGAGGCCCAGGTGGCGATCGACGGCATGGCGGCCATCGTCAGCGGCCTGGCCGGGCGACTCGGCGACAACGAGCCGACGCTGAACGACGCCCTCGCGCAGCTCCGTATGGCCTACGTGCAGCTCAAGGGGTCCGCGTCGGCGGAGGTCTCCGCGGGCGCCGTCACCGGCGAGGGGTGATCGCCGCCGCCTCGTAGGTGCCATGGCGCGCCGGCCGGGTCTCGAAGGCAACCGGGGTGCCGACCTCGATCGTGCGGGTGCCGTCGCTGATCGCGGTGCAGTGGAACAAGAACGTCGCGCCGTCGTCGGCCGTAATCGAGCCGAGTCCGGCCGCGTCGTCGAACTCGGTGACCGTGCCGGTCAATGGATGATCTTCGCCAGCGGGAGCTCGATGATGTCGGTGGCGCCCGCGTCCTTCAAAGCGGGGATCAACGTGTTGATCGTGGCCTTGGGCACGACCGTCTCGACGGCGAACCCGTCCTTTCCGAACAGCTCGGACACGGTGGGCGACTTCATCGACGGCAGCAGCGCGATGACCGCATCGAGGTCCGCCGCCGCGACGTTGAGCTTCACGAGCACCTTGCCCCGTGCCTCCATCGTGCCGGTCAGGAGCGTGAGGATCTGGTCCATCGCATGGGCCTTTTCCGGGTCCTGACGGCTCAGGGGGTTGGCGATGAGCTCCGTGTACGACGCGACGATCGTGTCGATGACCTTGAGCCCGGCCGCCCGCAGGGCCCGTCCCGTCTCGGTCCCGTCGACGATGCAGTCGACGATGTCCGGCACTTTGGCCTCGGTGGCGCCGTAGCTGAGCCGGATGTCGGCCCGGATCCCCTTCTTCTCGAAGTAGCGGCGCGTCAGCTCGGGGTACTCGGTCGACACCCGCACCCCTTGAGGCAGGTCCTCCACGCGATCGACGGGTTGGTCGCGGGGCACGGCCACCACGATGCGGAACGGGTTCGACGTGGCCTTCGAGTAGTGGAGCTGGCCGAGCGACACGACCTCGCTGGCGGTCTCTTCGATCCAGTCGCGGCCCGTGATGCCGAGATCGAAGAGCCCTTCGGCCACGTAGGTGGGGATCTCCTGCGGTCGCAGGATGCGCACCTCGTCGATGCGGGGATCGTCGATCGACGCCTTGTAGTCGACATCCGACGACCGTCTCACGCTCAGGTCTGCCGCGTCGAACAACTCGAGCGTCGCCTTCTCGAGCGATCCCTTGGGCAACACCAGCTTCAGCATCGGGACAGTCTTCCTGGCAGATCCCATGCAGAGAGCCACAAATCCGTGTCCCTATGCATGGGATTTCGTGATGGAGGTGACCAGGCGGGCCATCTCGACCGCAGTGTGGGCGCCGGACTCCCCCACATTCTCGCCCTCGGCGGCGTCGCCGGAACGAGCAAGCGCCTGGTCGAGGTTCTCCGTCGTCAGCACTCCGAACACGATCGGCAGCCCGGTGTCGAGCGCGACGCGTTGGATCCCGGACGCCGCCTGGCCGGCGACGTGCTCGAAGTGCGCGGTCTCGCCCCGGATCACGCAGCCGAGGCAGATCACCGCGTCGACCCGACCCGACTCGGCGAGCGCCTTCGCGACGAGCGGGAGCTCGAAGGCGCCCGGAACCCACACCTCGGTGATGTCGCCGTCGGCGACGTGGCACTCCTTCAGTCCGCGGCGAGCTCCTTCGACAAGGCGCGTCGTGACGTGATCGTTGAACCGGGCGCACACCATCGCGACGCGCAGCCCGCGGCCGTCGAGCGCGGGCGCCTCGCGCGTGGACGCGACGACGTCACGCGACATCGTCTTCGTCCTCGGCCGGCTTCTTCACCACTTCGTCGTCGAGCCCGCCGAGCAGGTGACCCATTCGCTCGCGCTTCGTGCGCAGGTAGTGCTCGTTGTGCGGGTTGGGCTCGATCTCGAGCGGCACTCGTTCCACGATCTCGAGCCCGAAGCCCTCGAGCCCGCCCAGCTTCGCCGGGTTGTTCGTCATGAGCCGCATCGTCGTGATGCCGAGGTCGGCGAGGATCTGCGCGCCGATGCCGTACTCGCGGCTGTCGGCCGGGAGGCCGAGCTGCAAGTTGGCGTCGACCGTGTCGTGGCCCTCGTCCTGCAGCCGGTAGGCGCGGATCTTGTGGCCGATGCCGATGCCGCGACCCTCGTGCCCACGCAGGTACACGACCGCACCGAGGTCTTCTTCGGCGACCTTCTGCATCGCGGCTGCGAGCTGTGGACCGCACTCACACCGCAAGGACCCGAACACATCGCCCGTCAGACACTCGCTGTGCACGCGCACGAGCACGTTGTCCGCTCCCTGCACGTCGCCGCGCACGAACGCGAGGTGTTGCTCACCGTCGAGCACCGATTCGAACACGATGCACTTGAACTCGCCGAACTCGGTCGGGATCGGCGCTTCCGCGAGACGACGCACGAGTTTCTCGTGCTTGCGGCGGTAGCGGATGAGGTCGGCGATGGTGATGAAGAGCAGTCCGTGCTTGTCGGCGAAGGTCTCGAGCTCGGGGGCTCGGGCCATGTCCATCTTCTTCTCGTCGACGATCTCGCAGAGAACGCCGGCGGGGTACAGACCGGCGAGCCGAGCGAGGTCGACGGTCGCCTCGGTGTGGCCGGCGCGCTTGAGCACACCGCCCTCACGCGCCTCGAGCGGGAGGATGTGACCGGGACGGGCGAGGTCGTCGGGGCGCGTCGCCGGGTCGACGAGGGCGCCGATCGTGGCGGCCCGATCGAACGCGCTGATACCTGTCGACGTGCCGTGCAGGTAGTCGACCGACACGAGGAACGCCGTGCGCTGGCTCTCGGTGTTCTGCTGCACCATCGCGTTGAGATCCAGTTCGCGCGCCCGTTCACTCGTGATCGGCGCGCAGATATAGCCCGACGTGTGATGGAGGAAGAAGGCGATCTTCTCCGGCGTCACGAACTCGGCGGCCATGATGAGGTCGCCTTCGTTCTCGCGATCCTCGTCGTCGACCACGACGACGATCTCTCCTCGGCCGATGGCGGCGACGGCGTCTTCGATCTTGGCGAACGGCATCTACGAACCAGCCTTCCACGAGAGCAGGCGCTCGACGTACTTGGCGGTGACGTCGACCTCCAGGTTCACGAGATCGCCGGCGCCCTTGGCTCCGAGGTTGGTGACCTCGAGAGTGTGCGGGATGACGGCAACCGTGAAGCCATCGTCGAACACCGCGACGACGGTGAGGCTGATGCCGTCCACGGTGATCGAGCCCTTCTCGACGACGAAGCGCAGCAGGTCGCGATCGCGGACGCGGACCTCGAGGTCGGGAGCCGGTCGCACGATCTCGCCGACCCCGTCGACATGGCCCTGCACCAGATGGCCACCGAGGCGATCGTTCAGCCGCACGGGACGCTCGAGGTTGACCGGGTCGCCCGCGCCCAACGAGCCGAGGGCGGTTCGATTCTCCGTCTCGTCGCTCACGTCGGCCTCCCACCAAGAGGGCTTGTCGCACGCGCCGTCGCCGTCGCCGCCCCAGTCCACGACGGTGAGGCAGCATCCGTTGACCGCGATGGACGCACCGAGTTGCACGTCGTCGAGCACGAGGGACGCGTTGATTCGCAACCTGGCGCCGTCGAGCGCGGCAACCGAGCCGAGCTCCTCGACTATCCCCGTGAACACGGCTCGAGGTCCACTCTGAGGTCGTCGCCCAGTTGCTCGACGCTCGTGATGCGACCGCGCCACAGGTCGTCGATCCTCGCAGCGCCCGGCCCTGCGAGGAGCGGCCGACCGTCGTCGCCGCCGAACAGCGCGGGCGCGAGGTACACCACGTAGCGGTCGACGAGACCCTCGCGGTGGAACGCACCGGCGACGGTTGCGCCGCCCTCGATCATCGCCTGTACGACACCCCGCCGGCCGAGCTCGTCGAGCACCGCGGGCAGTGGTCCGTCGAGCTCCACGCACGGATGCACGCGCGCCTCCGTCGGTGCGCGGCCGAGGACCACCCGCAACGGATCGACGCCGTCGACGTCGCGGACCGTGAGCGCAGGATCGTCCGCGCGCACGGTGCCCGCGCCGACGATGACCGCGTCGCTCTCGGCCCGCAGCCGGTGGGCGTCGGCGCGCGCCGCGGCTCCCGTGATCCACTTGCTGGTGCCGTCGGGAGCCGCGGTGCGACCGTCGAGCGACGCCGCGAGCTTGAGCAGCACCCACGGACGACCCGTCGTGCGGTGCTTCAGGTACGGCGCGAGCTGCATGCGCACGTCTTGCGCGCCAACGCCCACGTCGACCGCGATGCCCGCGGCACGGAGGAGCGCGATGCCGCGGCCGGCCACCTGCTCGTCGGGATCCTCGATGCCGATGGCGACGCGCGCGACACCCGCGTCGATGAGCGCGTCGGTGCACGGTGGTGTGCGACCCACGTGCGAACAGGGCTCGAGCGTGGAGTAGACGGTGGCGCCGGCGAGCGGTGCGCCCGCGGTGCGGGCCGCATCGAGCGCCACCACCTCGGCATGGCGACCGCCGGGGGGCTCGGTGGCACCATCGAACGTCGCGCCGTCCGCGGTGACGACCACTGCTCCGACCCAGGGATTGGGCGAGGTGGTGGAGCGCACGCCCGCAGCCAGGGCGATCGCCCGGCCCATCGTCGTCTCGTCAGCCTGCACGGTCCCCGGGATTGTACGGGCTGGGCCGGTCACCTCACCCGTCGAGGACGCTCAGTGGGGACGCTCTCCCGCGAGCAGCGCGAGCGCGTGGGGAACAACATCGAGAACGGCGGAGACGGTCTCGACAGCACCTGCGCTCGACCCGGGTGTGTTCAGCACGAGCGCCTGCCCACG
>DASZHU010000367.1:0-5237 GCA_035937605.1 Acidimicrobiales bacterium
GGGCCGACGTGCAGTCGACGCGCACCGAGCTCCAGGCGCTCGGTCAGACCCTCGGCGAGCTGCGCGCCGAGGTGCGCCGGAGCAGCGAGGAGGTCGTGGGTGGCGCCGGGGCTGCGCTCGTCGCATCTGCGGCAGCGGCGATGGCCCGACTCGAAGGCCGGATGGACGGTGAGTTCGACAACGTCGGCAGGCAGATGGAGGCGCTCGGCACGCTGCTCGGTCAGGTCATCGACTCGGTGCAACGCGTCGAGGCCGAGGTCGTCGGCATCCATCCCGTGACGGAGAAGACGCGCTCCGCGGCCGCGACGGTGCTCGACTCGTTGCGCACGAGCGTGCGCCAGCGCTCGGCACGGCGCCCACCGCCGCCCGAGCTGGGCTCGGGCCTCTAGGCCCGGATCCCGAGGCGGCTGGCGATCAGCTCGACGCGGTCGTCGGGCTGAACCGCGGCGATCCGCACGTGGCCCGCGCCGTCGGGACCGTAGAACTCACCGGGACTCACGAGCGTGCCCGCGTCGGCGGCCAGACGCTTCGTCAAGCCCCACGCGTCGCCCCCGGGGGCGGCCACCCACAGGTAGAACGCACCGTGCGGGAGCGCGACGTCGAGGTCGAGCGCCGCGTTCAGGATGTCACGTAGCCGTTCGAGGCGAGCGAGATACCGGTTGCGTTGCGCGTCGACGTGTGCGTCGTCGGCGTACGCGACGGCCGCGGCGGCCTGGATCGGCCCCGCCACCATGAAGCCCGCATGCTTGCGAATCTCCCGCAGGTACTCGACCAGTTCTGCGTCGCCGGCGTAGAAGCCGGCGCGTATGCCGGCGAGGTTCGAGCGCTTCGAGAGCGAGTGCACCGCGAGCACACCCTCGGTACCGTGCTCGAGGATCGTGTGCGGTGCGCCTGTCCACGTGAACTCGATGTAGCACTCGTCGCTCAACACGGGCACCCGGCGGGCACGGCCCCACCGTGCCGCGCTCTCGAGGTCGATCAGGTTCCCGCTCGGGTTCGCGGGCGTGTTGACCCAGAGGCACAGCGCCCGCTCGGCGTCGGCGTCGCTGACGTCGTCGAGCGTGCGATACGGCAGCGGCCGACAGCCGGCGAGCGTCGCTCCCATCGCGTACGTCGGATAGCTGACCGCCGGGTACAGGACCGTGTCGCGCTCGGGTGTGCGCAGTTTCAGCCATTGCGGCAGCCCGGCCACCACCTCCTTGGTGCCGATGCAGGCCGCCAACTCCCCTTGCGGGTCGACGCTGACCCCGAGACGACGATCGAGCCATCCTGCGGCCGCGTCGCGGAACGCCACTGATCCGATCGAGGGCGGATAGCCGCGCTCGGTGTCGCTTCCCGCCAGCGCCGCGACGACAAGGGACGGCGGCGGATCGCACGGCGTTCCGATCGACAGGTCGATGACGCCACCCGGCATCGCGGCCGCGACCGCCGCGAGCTCGTCGAGCCGGTCGTACGGGTACGGCGGAGGAACGAAGCCGGTCATGCCTGCACGAATTCCTGGAACCGAGTACGGGCGGCGTCGTCGAACCGCACGCGCATGCGCATCGCACCTTCCCCCGCGGTCTCGACGAGCACCTCACCCTCGCGATGCACCGCGGCGAGCACATCGCCCCGCTCGTAGGGCACGACGAGCTCGATCACGCTCGTCCGCGCGCGCAGCCGGTCGGCCACCGCTTGCAACAGCAGCGCCACGCCGTCGCCCGACGTCGCGGACATCGCAACGCTGCCGGGATGGCGTGCCGCGAGACGTGTCGCGCTCTGCGGATCGAGGTCTGACTTGTTGAACGCGAGCAGCTCGGGCACGTCGCAGCCACCGATCTCGTCGAGCACCGCGTGCACGGCCTCGATCTGCATCTCCGAGTCGACGGCCGACGCGTCGACCACGTGCACGAGCAGGTCGGCATCGCCGACGACGTCGAGCGTCGACTTGAAGGCCTCGACCAGTTGGTGCGGCAGCTTGCGCACGAACCCCACGGTGTCCGTGACGAGCACGGGCTCACCGCCGGGGAGCGCCAACCGTCGCGTGGTGGCGTCGAGCGTGGCGAACAGTCGATCCTCCACGAGCACACCGGCGTCGGTGAGGCGATTGAGCAGGGTGGACTTCCCGGCGTTCGTGTAGCCGACGATGGCAACGTGGCCGAGGCGGCTGCGACGTCTGCTCTTGCGTTGCGTGGCGCGGTGCTTGCCGATGTCCTTCAGCTCGGCCTCGAGCTTGTGGATGCGCCGAACGAGCCGTCGCCGGTCGACCTCGAGCTGCGTTTCACCCGGCCCACGCGACCCGATGCGTGCCGCTCCCGCCGACATGCCACCGGCTTGCTGCGAAAGATTCTTGCCCTTGCCGCGCAGGCGTGGCAGTCGGTACCGGAGCAACGCCAGCTCGACCTGGGCCTTGCCCTCTTGGCTGTGTGCGTTCTGGGCGAAGATGTCGAGGATGACCGCGGTGCGATCGATCGCGGTGCGACCGAGGAGCTTCTCCAGGTTGAACTGCTGGGCCGGCGAGAGCTCGTCGTCGAAGACCACCGTGTCGGAGTCGACCGACAACGACACCTCGCGGAGCTCTTGCGCCTTGCCCTTGCCGATGTAGGTCGCCGGGTCGGGACGATCGCGCCGCTGTACGACGCGCGCGACCTCGTCGGCGCCCGCGGTGTCGACGAGCAACGAGAGCTCGTCGAGCGAGGCCTCGACGTCGTCGACGTGCGCGCCATCGAGCGCGACACCGACGAGCACGAGCTTCTCGCGCCCTTCTCGGGAGATGAGGGTGTCGGTCAACGCATCGTTCACGGCGTGTACTCGACAGTCGCGACGAACGTGACGGGCACCGACATCTCGATGGTGCTGCCGAGCGAGATGCGCGCCGGACCACCCGGTTGTCGAACGGTGACCCGATCGCCGCAAAGGCCCCACTGCTGCGCGGCGGCTGCCGCGGCGCATGCGCCCGTGCCACAGGACTCGGTGAGACCGACACCGCGCTCGTAGACACGCATCGTGATATCGCCGTCGGCGGGCCCTGCGGCGATCAACTCGAGGTTGATGCCTTCAGGCTCGAGCGAATTGATCGACTCGCCGCGGGCCACGAGGTCGATCGTCGCATCGAGCCTCGGTGCGTGGAACACGAGGTGGGGGTTGCCGACGTCGACTCGCACCGCCTTCACCACCTGCTCGTCGATCCACTCCGGCTCGTCGGCTCCCACCTTCGCTGCGCCCATGTCGACCGTCGCTCGATGCACCGATGTGTCATCCGTGGCTTGGAGTCGGATCGTGCGCACTCCGGCATCGGTGGCGACGACCACCTGCGGGCCCGCGACCACGCCCGCCTGCACGACGGCCTGAGCCAAACAGCTGACGCCGTTGCCGCTCATCTCCGCGCGGCCGCCATCGGCGTTCAGGAGCACCATCGTCACGTCGGCGGTATCGGAGCGGCTCGCGTGCAGCAGGCCGTCGGCCCCGACACCCCGGTGGCGATCGCACACCGCCCGCGCCAGGTGGGGTGTGACCTCGATAGAGCCGTCGAGATCGATGACCACGAGGAAGTCGTTGCCGAGGCCGTGGTGCTTCGTGAGCCGCATGATGGAGGTCAAGTCTGCCCGGCGACGACGCGTTCGAGCGATGGCAATACTTCCTCCGGCGTCTCGTTCGACAAGAGCCATTGGATGCGTGGGTCGCGCCGGAACCACGACCGCTGGCGCCGTGCGAACTGCCGGGTTCGGGTCACGGCTCGCCCGACGGCCTCGTCGAGCGCTGCCTCGCCGCGGACATGGTCGAGCAGCTCGCGGTAGCCGAGCGCCTGGGCCGCGGTGCGCGACAGCGGGCGGTCGCGCGACACGAGCTCCCGGACCTCGTCGACGAAGCCGGCCGCGACCTGGTCGCGGAACCGCGCCTCGATCCGACGAGCCACGACTGCCGGCGGCAGCGCGACACCGATCAGCCTGAACGCGGTGGGCGGGTACGTCTCGAGGCCCGGCCCGTATGACGAGAACGGGTTGCCGCTGCCGATGGTGACCTCGAGCGCTCGCACGATGCGACGGCGGTTGTTGGGCTCCATGCGCGTCGCCGCGATCGGGTCGTGCTCCCGGAGGCGCTCGTGGAGATCCGACGTGGCGATGCCCTCGAGCTGCTCGACCACGTTCGGATACCGCGCCGGGATCGCGAGCCCGTCGATCACCGCACGCAGGTACAGCCCCGTGCCACCGACGAGCAACGCGCGATGGCCGCGGGCTTCGATCTCCGCGATCGCAGCTTCGAAGGCCCGTTGGAAGCAGGCGACGGTGAACTCGTCGGCTGGATCGGCGATGTCGATGAGGTGGTGACGCACCTCGCCCTGCTCCGTGCGCGTGGGCTTCGCCGTTCCGATGTCCATCCCGCGATACACCTGCATCGAGTCCACCGAGACGAGCTCGACGTCGGGGTGCGCTCGCGCGATCGCGAGGGCGAGCGCCGACTTTCCCGAGGCTGTCGTGCCCACGAGGGCCAGGTGCCGGGACGTCATGTTTCGGGTGGTCCGTCGTCGATCACCGCGCGTACCTCCGCCGCCTTCGCACCGAACGGTTCGAACCGCACGAGCCACCACGTGGCCCCGGCCTCGAACCAGGGCGCGGGCTCGACGCCGGGAAGCCCCTGGACGACGACGTCAAACGGCGCGTCCGTCGTGCGTTGCGTCGCGACGTACTGCAACTCCTCGGCCAGCTGCTCCGGTTCATCGAGCCCGATCGGGAACCATCCGTCCCATCGAGCGGCACGACGCACCGGCGCGCGATGCGGATGTCTCGACGCGACCCAAACCGGGATGCGCGGCCGCTGCACGGGCCGAGGCAGGAGCGACGCGCCGTCGACCTCGTCGCCGCTCCACCACGCGTCGATGCGGCGTAGCCCGTCGTCGAGCAACGCGGCGCGCGCCTTGGCGTCGAGCTCCTCGCCGAACAATCGCAGCTCACCGCCGGGATCACCACCGATGCCGACGCCGAACACGAGCCGGCCGCGGCTGAGATGATCGAGCGTCGCCGTCTGGCGCGCCAGCACCTGGGGCCGGCGCCGGGGCACGGGCGTGACCATTGGCCCGATGCGCACCCGGTCGGTGGCGGCCGCAATAGCCGCCATCACGACCCACGGATCCGCGACATCGACGACGGGGTCGGCGTAGCGCAGGTGGTCCCACACGAACACGCCGTCCCAACCACGGACTTCGGCGGCACGGCTGAGATCGACGACCACGTGCGGGTCGGACAGCTCGTCGAACAGAG
>DASZHU010000368.1:0-12453 GCA_035937605.1 Acidimicrobiales bacterium
CGCCCACGTCAAAACTCGCGTTGACCTTGTCGCGGGCCGCTCGTGTCCGCGCGACCTGGACCATGCGCGGTGACCCGTCGACACCGACGACGTCGTAACCGCGCCGCGCCAGTGCGAGCGCGTGTGCGCCAGGCCCGCAGCCGAGGTCGGCTACGGGTCCGGGCGGTGCGACAACGTTCGCGAGCTCATCGGCGGTCCGCTCGACCAGCTCTCGATGCTGAGGCTCGTCGCGTCGGCGCGCCCAGGCCGCGCTCTCGCGGTCGTACATGAAGCGAAAGAACCAGTGCGGGGCAGGCATGGCGGCGACGCTACGCGTGCGGCTGCCCGCGGGGTTTCCCGATGCGATCCGTGGGCTGGGTCAGGAGCAGCGTTCTCTGCAGGTGGGGGCGGAACGTCTGGAAGACTTGTCGCGCATGATCGAGGGGTTCGCGAAGAACTACTTGCATGGTGATCTGCGCGACATCAGAGCGGCGATGCTCTGGAAGCTCGAAGGGCTCACCGAGTACGACGCACGCAGACCACTGACCACCACTGGGACGAACCTCCTTGGCCTGATCAAGCACCTCACCACCACCGAAGCCCGGTACCTCGGCGAGGTGTTCGGGCGCCCGTTCCCCGAACGACTGCCCTGGTGGGGGGATGACGACTTCGAACCCTTCGACGACATGTGGGCCACTGCACACGAATCGCGTGCCGAGGTCGTCGACCGCTACCGACGCGTCTGGGACCACTCGGACGCGACCATCGCCGCCCTCGACATCGACGCGCCCGGCCACGTGCCCTGGTGGCCACGCCCGAACGTGAAGCTGTTCAACGTCCTCGTCCACGTACTCACCGAGACCAACCGGCACGCTGGGCACGCCGACATCCTGCGCGAGCAACTTGACGGCGCGGTGGGCACCGACGAAGCGAACATGGTGCCGCAACAGCTGGACGCGTCGTTCTGGGAGAACCACCGCGCCAAGATCGACCAGGCGGCCAAGGAGGCCGATCCGGGTCAGTCCTGACGCGTTGCCATCCAGCGCGACTGCTGTCCCGTAGTTTTTCTGCGGTGGGAGACACGGAGTTCCCGTCCGCGCCCGTCGTCCCGGAGCTCGATGTCGCGGACCTCGAGGTCTCGTTGGGCTTCTACGTCGGCGTGATCGGTTTCACTGTCGTCTTCGAACGGCAACGCGAGAGATTTGCGTATCTGGCCCTCGAACGAGCGGAACTCATGCTTCAAGCGGCCGCGGGTCCTGGGCGACGGTTCCGTACTGCTCCTCTGGAGCATCCGTTCGGTCGCGGCATGAATCTTCAGATTGCGGTGCAGCGCGTGGACCACATCTATCGCGCGGTTCTTGATGTAGGAATTCAGCCGGTCGTTCCGATCGAAGAGCGGTGGTACACGTCGACGTAGTGGCGCCCACTGGGAAATGGAATGCCTCAGGGCCGATGAGAGCCGGAAACCGCCAGTTCGTTGTCGCCGATCCGGACGGTTACCTGATGCGGCTCTTCACGAGCCTCGGTACCTCACCGGTGTGAGCGCGCGAGCCACCTCGAGCGAACCCTTTGCCGTACTGCGAGCCGGCGGTAGCGTGACCACGTATCCAGGCAGCGCGCCAGGCCACGCTCGCGGCGTGGGGATGGCCACGCCAAGGAGGCGGCGACATGTCCAGCGCCCAGTTGTATGACGCCATCGGAGCCACCTATACCGTCACGCGGCGTACCGAGCCGCGGATCGCCGAAAGGATCTGGGCTGCGCTCGGCGATGCGCGGACGGTAGTGAATGTCGGGGCGGGCACCGGCTCGTACGAGCTTCCCGACCGTGATGTAACCGCGGTGGAACCGTCGGCGCTCATGCGTGCACAGCGTCCCGCGGGCTCGACGCCGAGCGTGGCTGCTGTCGCGGAGAGCCTTCCGTTCGAGGATCAGTCCTTCGATGCCGCGATGGCGTTCAGCACCGTTCATCACTGGCAGGACCCGATCGCGGGCCTGCGTGAGATGCGCCGCGTGGCTCGTCGCGTGGTGGTCTTCACATTCGACTCGAGTGACTCCGGATGGCGGCGTCGGTTCTGGCTCACTCGCGACTACCTGCCCGAGGTCGCGGACTTCAGCGTCGGCCGACCTTCGCTGACCGAGCAGGCCCGCGCGATCGGAGCCCGCATGGAGCCGGTGCGCATTCCGTGGGACTGCGCTGACGGCTTCTTCGAGGCCTACTGGCGCCGGCCCGAGGCATACCTGGACGATGACGTACGTCGCGGAGTATCGGTGTGGGCCAGAGTCGGGCCAGAGGTCGAGCAGCGGGCAGTGCGCAGCCTGCGTGATGACCTCGTCTCAGGACGGTGGGCCGAACGCAACCGCGACCTCGTCGCTGTCGGTGCAGCGGAGCTCGGCCTTCGCCTGCTCGTAACCTGACCTTCGACGCAAGTCGAGGACAAGCCGCGGCTACCGTCCGGCTGTGCGCGAGGGTGCGACGCCGGCGGCGTTCGACGGACCGCTCACCGGCACACGGGTGCTCGACCTGTCGCGGGTCCTGTCCGGGCCTTCATGTGGAAAGGCCCTCGTCGATCTCGGCGCCGACGTCATCAAGATCGAGCCGCCAGAGGGTGACCTGACGCGAACGGCACAGCCGCGCGTGGGTGGGCTGCCCGCGTACTTCGCGCAACAGAACTGTGGCAAGCGCTGCGTGTCCGTGGATCTACAGCGGGAGGCCGGCGCCGCACTCGTCGCCGATCTCGCCGCGTCCTGCGACGTCCTCGTCGAGAACTTCAGGCCGCGTGTCCTGGATCGCTTCGGGCTCGGGTACGACGCGCTGCGAGCGCGCAATCCGCGTCTCGTGTACTGCTCGATCACCGGCTACGGCCAGGACGGTTCGATGTCGAGCCGGCGCGCGTACGCGCCGGTGATGCACGCCGAGCTCGGTCTCATGGAGTTCGCGGCGAGGCGGCTGCGGGGGGCGGAGCCACGACCCGAGGCGGTCTCGCACGCTGACCTCTACGCCGGCTTACAGGCAACGGTCGGCATCCTCGCGGCGCTGGTGCAGCGGGACCGCACCGGAGCCGGTCAGCACATCGACGTGTCGATGGCCGAGACGATGTTGCAGGCCACCGAGTGGACGGCGGTCGAGCTCGCGGGTGGAACGGGCGATCTGCTCCACATCTTCGGCAGCTTCAACGCGCCGGTGTTGCGCTTGGGCGACGGCGCGGTGGTGCACGTGCCCGGCGACCCCGTGTCGAGCTTCCCCGCGTGGTGCATCGCCATGCAGCGACCCGAGCTCGAAACCGACGACCGGTTCGCGACCCGTGAGGCGAGACACGCGAACCGCGAGGCGATGCTCGAGGAATTCCAGGCATTCGCGGCGACGTTCTCCGACTTCGAGGAGTTCGAGGCCGCCCTCGGAAAGGCACGACTCGCCGTCGGCGAGATGCGTCCGCTGTCCGACGTCGGCACGGCGGCATGGGCGCACGAACGCGGCGCGCTCGTCGACGTCGGGATCGAGGGCGGTGATCCATTGCGTCTGCCCAGGTCACCGTTCCGCTTCTCGGATGCCGAGGTGGGTACGCACGGGCGACCCGCATGGCAGGGTGCGCACAACCGCGAGGTGCTGCGCGAGCTGCTCGGCCTGGCCGAGGCCGACATCGAAGAGCTCGAACGCGACGGCGTGCTCGTGGAGCGACGGCCGCGGTAGTCCCATCGGGCCGCGACCGGAACGGCGCCCGCGGAGGTCAGACTCTCGGCGTGCCTGATGACGATTCCCGGCCGATCGGCCGGCGCATCGTCCTCGGATCGCTCGGCCTCACGGCGCTCGGCATCCTGTTCGGCGCACGGGCTCAGGACGAATTGCAACGCCTCCTCCTGCCGATCACCCTGCACGACCCGACCGGGCTGTCGGACCTGCTCCCCGTCGCCGGCCGCTTTCGCATCTACTCCGTCACTGGCAACCTGCCGTCGCGGCGCACGACGGACTACGCGTTGCAGGTCGACGGTCTCGTCGACCGACCGACGGCGCTCTCCTACGACGACGTACGCCACCAGCTGCCGCAGACGGCACTCACCCGCGACTTCCAGTGCGTCACGGGATGGCGGGTCCACGACGTGGGCTGGGCGGGCGTCCGCCTGCGCGATGTGCTCGACCGGGTGGGTGTGCAGACCGCGGCGACCCATGTGCTCTTCCACAGCTTCGACGGCACGTACACCGAGACCCTGACGCTTGACCAGGCGCGGCGCGACGACGTATTGATCGCGCACACGATGGAGGGTGGGGCGTTGAGCGACGAGCACGGCGGGCCCGTGCGCCTCTACGTGGGACCGATGTACGGCTACAAGTCCCTCAAGTGGCTCGAGCGTATCGAGCTCGTCGATCATCTCGCAGACGGTGGCGGCTACTGGGAGCAGCGCGGTTACGACGTCGACGCCTGGGTGGGCGCGAGCAACGGCGGCCACCAGGACCGGACGTCGTGATCCCGAGGTTCGATGCGCTCACTCGCATCGTGCACTGGGTCACGACGGCGTTGACGGCGGCCTTGGTCGGTACGGGCACGGTGCTCTACGTCGGCCAGCTGTCGGCCGTAGTCGGACGTCGCGCGTTGCTCGCCCGGATCCATGTGTGGTCGGGCATCCTGCTGCTCGTACCACTGGTCGCCGGCGTCGCGCTGCGGCAGCGGGGCCGCGGGCTGCGATCCGACGTGGTGGAACTCGGTCGGTGGAGTGACGGAGATCGACGGTGGCTACGACGCCGGACGAGGATCGCGCCATCCGGCAAGTTCAACGGCGGTCAGAAGCTGGCCGCCGCGCTGTTCGCCGGGCTGTTCGCAATGCAGCTCGTGACGGGTTCACTGATGCACTGGAACCAGCCGTTCTCCGACGAGTGGCGCACGGGCGCGACGTTCGTGCACGACTGGGCGTACCTCGCCCTCCTCGTGCTCATCGCAGGACACATCCGGTACGCGCTGCGCGAGCCCGATCTGTTGCGCGCCATGCGCACCGGATCCGTAACCCGGAGTTGGGCCGAGCGCGAACGGCCCGCGTGGGCGCGCCGCTCCGGCTGAGAGTCAGATGCGTTGGAGGATGGTGCCGGTGCCGAGACCGCCGCCGCAGCACATCGTCACGAGTGCGTTCGTGCCATCGATCCGCTCCAGCTCGTGGAGTGCCTTCGTGACCAGCACCGCACCGGTCGAGCCGAGCGCGTGGCCGATCGCGATCGCGCCACCGTTCGGGTTCACCTTCTCGTCGTCCGGGCTCAGCTCTCGCTCCCATGCCAGCACGACGGAGGCGAAGGCTTCGTTGATCTCCGTGAGGTCCATGTCGTTCATCGTCATGCCGGTGCGGCTGAGGAGACGATGCGTCGCGCCGATCGGCCCGGTGAGCATCAGAACTGGATCGCTGCCGACGAGGCACGTGTCGACGATGCGCGCTCGCGGCGTGAGCCCGAGCGCCTCCGCCTTGGCGCGCGTGGTGATGAGCACCGCGGCGGCGGCGTCGGAGATCTGCGACGACGAACCCGCGGTGTGTACGCCGTCGGGGCGAGCGACGGGCTTGAGCCCTGCCAGCGCTTCGCGCGTCGTGTCGCGCAGGCCCTCGTCCTTCGCGACGCGGTGCGTCGTGCCCGTGGGCTTGCCGTCCTCGCCGAGGTCGGGGGCGTCGACCGGAACGATCTGCGTGTCGTAGCGGCCTTCGTTCCAGGCGCGGGCGGCCCGAGCCTGCGACTGCACGCCGAGCGCGTCGGTTTCGTCGCGCGTGATGCCCCATTTGTCGGCGATGCGCTCGGCCGCCTCGAACTGTGTCGTCCACTCGTACCGAGCGAAGTACGACTTGGGCACCGCCTTGCCGACGCCTTCTCCCAGGCTGGAACCCATCGGCACGCGGCTCATGAGCTCGACGCCACATGCGACCGCGACGTCGACCACGCCCGAGGCAACGAGGCTCGTTGCCATGTTGGTGGCCTGCTGCGACGAGCCGCACTGGCTGTCGACGGTGGTGGCCGCGGCCGACATCGGCAGACCCGCGGCGAGCCACGCGGTGCGCGTGATGTTGAACGCCTGCATGCCGACCTGGCTCACGCAGCCGCCGACGACCTGGCCGACTTCGGCGGGATCGATGCCGGAGCGATCGATCAGCTCCTTCTGCACGAGCGACAGCAGCTCGGCGGAATGGAACGTCGACAGGCCGCCACCACGGCGGCCGATCGGGGAGCGGACGGCTTCGACGATCACCACTTCGTTTGCATCAGGCATGCGAGAAGCCTACGAGGGCGACACCACACCCGCCCAGCCGGCGCGCGGCGTCAGCGGCGCTTCTGGACGACGCCGACGGCCTGCATGATGAACAGCAACGCGCAGGCGCCGATGAACGCGACGAAGATCGAACCCAGCCCACCGTCGCCGATGCCCTTGCCGCCGGCGGCGTTGAACAAGGCGCCGCCGATGACGCCACCGAGGATCCCGATGACCATCGTGGCGAGGCAACCTCGCTTCTCCGAGCCCGTGGCCATGCGCGCCAGCCCTCCGGCCAGCAGACCCACGATGATCCAGCCCACGACGCCCATCTGCGCCGACGCTATCGCTGCGAGCGCGCGCCCTCAGGCTGCGTGGTGGCGACGCTCGCCCTTGATGGCCTCTCGGCGGGCCTGCTGCAACATGGCCCGAGCCTGAGCGACACCACGGCGGCCGACTTCCTTCGTCGGCTCGTCGAGGCGCCACTCGCGCTCTCGGTCGTCGTTGGGTTCGAGCAGCTTCAGCTGTCGTTCCATGGCCCCAAGTGTCCCCAGGGGGTGTGACAGTGAGCCTTGCGCCCCGGTCATATAGGGGCGTTGGGCGCCACGAGAGGCCAGGGGCGCTCGTTCTCGAGGATGCGGCCCAGATCGAGCAGGAGCGCGTCTTCGTGGTGGCGGCCCATGACCTGCAGCCCGACCGGGAGCCCCTCGACGGTGCCGGCCGGGATCGAGCATGCGGGGTTGCCGTAGATGTTCGCGGGGATCGTGAGGGCACCGTTGTTCTCGGGACCCACCGTCGTCTCACCGACCTTGGTGTTGAGCGTGACCTCGGCCGGATACGCCACATCCGGGTTCGTCGCGCAGATCACGAAGTCGACCTGATCGAACAGGTTCGCCATCGTCTCGTTCGCCTCGCGCCGGTTGCGCTCGCATGTGGCCGCGATGTCCAGGTTCATGACGCCGTTTGCCATCTCGAGCCCGAACGCGATCTCGACCGACAGGTCGTCCTTGCACGCGGGCCACACACCCCCGAGGTCGACCATCAACGTGGCGAGGTTCGCGACGGCCCACTCGAAGCCGAGGCCGGGCAACTTGACCGGTACGTCCACGATCTGGAGACCGGCGTATTTCGCCAGGGCCTCACCGGTCTCGCGCACGATGTCTTCGACTTCGGGCCGGATGACCGCGGATCCGAGGTTCGGTGCGATCACCACTCGCTTGCCCGAGAGGTCATGTGACCCGAGCTCGCGCTCCCATCCGTCCACCCGCGGGAGCGAGTAGGGGTCGTGCGCATCGAAGCCGTTGCACGTGTCGTACCAGCGCGCCGCGTCGCGAACCGAGCGCGCGAGGCAGCCGACCACGACGGTCATCGGTCCGATCAGCACCTCGGGGCCCCGCGGGATACGTCCGGCGGTGCCCTTCATCCCGAACAGGCCGTTGAAGCCCGCGGGGATGCGGATCGACCCGCCACCGTCGCCGCCCGTTGCGATCGGCGCGAGCCCGCCGGCGACCGCCGCCGCCGATCCGGCGGACGACCCTCCCGTGGTGCGCGACGGGTTCCACGGGTTGCCGGTGACGCCGTGCAGCTTGGTGATGCTCACGTTGAGGCCACCGAACTCCGACGCCGTCGTCTGGCCGAAGAGGTTGGCGCCCGCGGTTCGAAGGCGCTCGATCTGCGTCGAATCGTGATCGGCGACGCGGTCGGCGAACACGAGCGACGCCTCCGTGTGCGGCCATCCCGTCACGGGCTCGAGCTCCTTCACGGCGACCGGGACGCCGCCGAACGGCAGCTGTACATCCGCTCGCGCGGCGCGGGCCCTCGCGGCGTCCACGTCGAGATGTGTGAAGGCGTTCAACTCGCTCGCGCCGGCGGCTGCCAGGCAGGCTTCGAGCTCGTCCACGGGTGTGCGCTCGCCCGAACGAAAGGCATCCACGAGCGAGCAGGCGTCACCGAGCCAGGTCGTTGCGTCCATCCCTACACGTTCGTGGTCCATCTGGCCCTTCCCTGCGGCGGTCCGTAGGGTTCTGCGCCACATGGACGCCAGGGAGTTCCTCGGACTCGAAGCCACGCACAACCCGCACCGTTGGGTCCTACCGATCGAACCCCGCGTGTGCACCGGCGGGAACTTCCTGTTCGGGGGGTGTGGGCTTGCCGCGGCGATCGCCGCGCTCGAGGGCACGGCGGGCCGTCCGGTCACGTGGGCCGCCGCGCAGTACCTCTCCTACGCGCGCCCGCCCGAGGTCATGGACGTCGACGTGACGATCGTGGTCAACGGCAAGAACACGACCCAGGCGAGGGCGGTGGCGCACGTGGCCGATCGCGAGATCCTCACCGTGAACGCCGCGCTCGGGCGCCGTGAGCTCGACCGCGAGGGCCAGTGGGAGCCGATGCCCGACGTGCCCTCGCCGGAGGAATGCGATCCGCGCCGGTTCCGCACTCCCAACGACGAGTCGCTCATGCAGCGGCTCGACATGCGGTTGGCCCTGGGGCGCGATTTCACGGACTTCGACGGCACACCGGGAACCGGGCGTTCTGCGCTCTGGGCGCGCATTCCGGACGGGCTCGAGATGTCGGCCGCCGCGCTCGCCGTGCTGGGTGACTACGTGCCGTTCGGTGTGGGCCAGGCGCTCGGACAGATGGCCGGCGGCAACAGCCTCGACAACACGTTGCGCGTGTCGCGACTGGTCGAGACCGAGTGGGTGCTCCTCGACATCCAGGTGCACGCGATTCAGCACGGCTTCGGCCATGGACTCGTGCACCTGTGGGCGGAAGACGGAACGTTGCTCGCGATCGCCAGCCAGTCGTGCATCGTGCGCTACTGGCGTGAGGAGACGCGCGAAGCATTCATCGCTGCGAAGGGGGAGAAGTGACACAGCGCTACGGCATCACGGTCCCGCTTGCCGGATCGTCGTTCGCCGAACAACGTGACGAAATCGTGGAGCTTGCCGACCTCGGTTACACCGACCTGTGGTCGGCCGAGGTCGACAACGTCGATGCCTTCACGCCGCTCGTGTTGGCGTCGCAGTGGGCGCCCACGCTGCGGCTCGGCACGGCGATCGTCCCCGTGTACACGCGTGGCCCGGCGCTGATCGCGCAATCGGCCGCGAGTGCGGGCACCGCAGCGCCGGGCAACTTCGTGCTGGGCATCGGGGCCTCGTCGAACGTGATCGTCGAACGATGGAACGCGGTTCCCTTCGAAAGGCCGTATCAGCGCGTACGCGACACGCTCCGGTTCGTGCGCAGTGCGCTCACCGGAGAGAAGATCAAGCAGGACTACGAGACGTTCAGCATCAACGGCTTCCGATTGACGACGCCTCCCCCCATGCCGGTGCCGATCCTCGTCGCGGCGCTGCGCCCGGGCATGCTCCGCCTCGCCGGCAGAGAGGGTGACGGCGCGATCATCAACTGGCTGTCGCCGGATGACGTGCGCACCGTCGTGCCCTACGTGCACGAAGGCGGTGAGAGCAAGGAAGTCGTGGCACGCATCTTCGTGCTGTTGACGGACGACGCCGACGTGGCGCGCGGCATCGGGCGCCAGATGATCGCGGCCTATCTCAACGTGCCCGTGTACGCGGCCTTCCACGAGTGGCTCGGGCGCGGCGACGTTCTGGGGCCGATGTGGAAGGCGTGGAAGGACGGCGACCGCAAAGCCGCGCTCGCGGCGATCCCCGACTCCGTCGTCGACGAGCTCATCGTCCACGGCCCGGCCGAGCGCTGCCGCGAGGTGATCCAGCAGTACATCACCAACGGCGTCACGACCCCGGCGCCGGCGGTCGTGCCGTTCGGCGATCCTCGCGAGGCCTACCGAGCGCTCGCCCCCCGCTGAACCGAGACTCCCCCCTCGACGTACCTCCCTCTGCGTTGCCCGGGCAACCAGACACGAAATTCGTGCTCTGTTGCCCGGGCAAGCCCTGGGTGGGAGCGTGCGCCGGCGCGACGACCGAGCCACTAGACACTTGCGGTGCGGCCGCTGCGGGCGACCTTCGTCGCGTTCGGGTTCTTCTGGGGAACGTGGGCCGTAGTGGCGCTCGACGTGCAGCGCTTCCTCGACTTCAGCGACGCGCAGCTCGGCCTGCTGCTCGCGGCCACGGTCTTCGGCGGCGCGATCGCCAACGGCGCCGGCGGTGTCATCGCCGAGCGCCACGGCACGCGCGCGGTGCTGTCGAGCGCGCTCGTGGTGTGGGGCGCGTTCCTGGCGTTGCTCGCCGCGGTGACGAGCTCGATCGTGTTCTGTGGCGTGTTCCTGGTCACGGTGTCGGCCGGTGGTCTTGTCGACGTCGCCATGAACGTCGCGGCCACGGCCGCCCTCGGCTCGACGCCGGGCCGGTTGCTACGGCTGCACGCGCTCTTCAATGGGGGCGCGCTTCTCGGCGCGGGCACGAGTGGAGTGTTGCTCGCGCACGATGTGTCGTACCGGGTGGTCTGGGCCGGCATCAGCGCTGGCGCCATGGTGCTGGCGCTGTGGTGTCGCGCGTCCGACATGCCCGCGGGAGAGAGGGGCGAGCACCACACGATCCGCGAGGGTCTCGCGGAGTTGCGGGCTGAAGGGCTGCGGGTTCTCGCAGTCGTGTTCGCGATCGGCGCCCTCGTCGAGGGCGGCGTCGGCACGTGGGGTGTGCTCTTCCTGCGTGCCCACCTGGGCCTCGCCGTCGCGGCCGGCGCCGGCGCGTATGTGGCCGGACAGGCACTCGCCACGACCGCGCGTTCCACGCTCGGCTGGACGGCCGAGCATGTCGGCGAGCGCCGAGGGGCACAGCTCGGCCTTGCGGTCGCAGGTGCCGGTCTGTTGCTCGAGGCGGTGTCGACGTCGAGCTGGCCCGCGGCGGTGGGGCTCGGCCTCGCGGCAGTGGGCTCCGCCGTGTACTGGCCCCTGCTGCTCGCGTTCGCCAGCCGTGGTGGTGACCGCCCGGGGATCGTCGTGGGTGGTCTCACCGCGGCCGGTTACGTCGGCTTCCTCGCAGGCCCACCGGTCGTCGGGTGGATCGCGCAGATCACCGACCTGCGGTGGGGACTCGGAGCGCTGGGCGGTGCGGCGCTGATCGGTGCAACGCTCCGACTACGTCTGCCGTCAGCTCAACTCAGCGATGAGTCTTCTCACCCCACTGGTTCCAGTACGTGACGTCGGCGGCGGGCTTGCGGCGTGCCGGTTTGAACTCGTCGCCGATGGTGTAGGCCACGGGCAGCAGCGCGATCTGGGTGACCGAGTCGGGGATGCCGAGCAGCTGCGCGGCCTCGCGTTCGTACGCCAGGTGCAGCGTGGTCCACGCCGACCCGAGCCCTCGCGAGCGCAAGGCGAGCATGAACGACCACGCGGCCGGGATGATCGACCCGAAGTAGCCCGACACCGTGCCGTGATCGGTGCCCTCGGGAATGCGGTCGAGCGCGATCGGGATCACGTGCACCGGCACCTCGTGGAGATGCTGTGCGAGGTAGTCGGACGAGTCGATGATGTTCTCGTTCGGCCCACGGCCGGCGGCGGCGAACTCCTCACGGCGCGCCTTGATGTAGGGGCCCCACGACCGGCGGTACAGGTCCGCGAGCTCGCGCCGGAGGTCGACATCGTCGACGACCATCCAGCGCCAACGCTGGGTGTTGCCCCCGGTCGGCGCCTGCAGCGCGAGCTCGAGGCACTCGAGCACCACCTCGCGCGGGACGGGACGACTCAGGTCGAGACGCTTGCGCACCGACCGCGTCGTGGTGAGGAGACGATCGGTCTGCGCGAGATCGAAGGGCATGGCCGGACCGTAGTGCCGGCGGCCCGCGTCGGCTTAGCCGGGCAACACGATCGCGAGCGGCCGGCTCTGCCCATGCATCACGACGCGACCTCGCGGAACGTTCGCCGGTAGGTGAGCGGCGCGGTGTCGAGCACGCGCTTGAAGTGGGTGCGCAACACGGACGCGGAGCCGAAGCCGCATCGTTGCGCGATCAGCTCGACCGGGACATCGGTCGTCTCGAGTAGACGCTGGGCCTCGAGAATGCGCTGGCGCAGGAGCCATTGCAACGGCGTCGTCCCCGTGATCGCACGGAACCGGCGCGCGAACGTCCTCGGGCTCATCAACGCGCGACGCGCCAACCTGTCGACGGTCAGCGGTTCGTCGAGGTGCTCGAGCGCCCAATCCAGCGCGACGGTGAGCGGATCTTCGCCGGGGTCGACCTCGATCGGCGTCGTCACGAACTGCGCCTGCCCGCCGTCGCGATGCGGCGGCACGACCATGCGACGCGCAACGGCGTTGGCGAACTTGACGCCATGGTCGAGCCGGCA
>DASZHU010000369.1:0-6752 GCA_035937605.1 Acidimicrobiales bacterium
GAAGGAGTGGATCGAACGCCCGGGCACCGTCGGCCAGCCGTGGCCGGGCGTGGAGGTGACGATCGAGCGCGACGGACGGCGCGTGGCTACCGGCGACGAAGGCGTGATCTACATCAAGCCCGCGGGCGGTGCGACGTTCCACTACCACCGCGACGACGAGAAGACTCAGGCGGCGTGGCGGGAGGGTGCGTTCACTGTCGGCGACGTGGGCCGCGTCGACGAGGACGGCTACCTCTACATCACCGACCGTGTGTCCGACATGGTGCTGCGCGACGGCGTCAACGTGTACCCCCGCGAGATCGAGGAGGTGCTGCACCTGCATCCTGCGGTGGTGGACTGTGCGGTGTTCGGCGTGCCCGACGAGCGCCACGGCGAGATCATCGTGGCCGTCGTCGAGACCCGCGAACCAGTGACCGATCTCGACCTCGCGTCGCACGTGCGCGACAGGCTCGCCGACTTCAAGGTGCCGGCGCGGATCACGTTCGTCGACGAGCTCCCACGTGACCCGAACGGCAAAGTCTTGAAGCGCCTCCTCCGCAAATCCCATGCCTAGGAACCCCTCGACCATCGTGCATTGGCACCCCCCAGCGGCCGAGCCGATGCACGACGGTCGCTGGCCGAGCGGCGGAGGGGTCAGGGCGGGGGGCCGAAGAGGGCGGCGAACGCGATCTCGGTGAGCGTGTCCGTCACCTCGGCGTCGCCGTTGCCGATCTGACCGCGAATCGCGTAGTAGTTGGCGCGCTCGATCATCGCCACGAGCGCGAGCGCGGCGAGCTGCGGATCGGCAACGACCGCAGGTGACACCGCAATGCGTTGCCCGAGCTTGATGACGAAGTCGCCGAGCACGTTCGCGCCCATCCGCCCGAACTCACTGGCGTCGATCTCCGCTTCGGTCCACGCCTTGATCACCGGGCCGTATCGGCGGTGGATCTCGGCGAACCGCGCCAGCCACGCCCGCAACATCTCGTAGCTCTCGTCGTCAGGGGCGAGCGGAGCGAGCGACTCGACCAGCGCACCGATCTCCTCGGTGACGTCGAGGACCAGCGCGCGGAACAGATCCTCCTTGTTGGCGAAGTACAGGTAGAAGGTGCCGTGTGACGTCTTGGCCACCTTCACGATGTCGTCGACGCGCGCCGGGTGGTATCCCTTCGTGCCGAACACCTCGATGCCGGCGTCGAGCAGCTTGCGCACGGTGCGTTGCCCGCGCGCCCGCAGCTCCCGTCCGCTGGCGGGGGCACCCACCCGCGACGGCGCCGCCTTCTTCTTCGCCGCCGCCTTGGGCACGGCAGGACGTTATCGGAGCTGACGTTTGTGTCAGGTAGCGTCCCGGACCGGTGGCCGCACGTTCGATTCCCGCGCCGGGCACGGCCGAGCTGCCCGCGGCCAACGCCGCGGCCCTCCTGCGCCGGAACGGCACCGATCCCGCGATCGCGTCGCGCCCGGCCGTGCGCTTCGGCGATGCGATGGTCACACATGCCGAGTTCCTCGCCGAGTCGATCCGGTGGGCCAACCTCTTCCTCGCGCAGCCGCCCAGCACCCCCGACGGGGTGCTGCACGTCGGCGTGCTCCTCGACAACGTGCCCGAGTACCTGTTCGCGCTCGGCGGTGCCGCCCTCAGCCGGTCGGTCATCGTCGGGCTGAACCACACCCGGAGAGACGAGCACCTGTGGCGCGACATCGAGCACACCCATGTCGGCCTGATCGTGACGGAGCGCCGGCATCAGTCCTTGCTCGCGTCGATCGTCGACGAACTGCCTCGGACGCTCGTCGTCGAGGATGACCTGCCGGACGTGATCGCGGCCCAGCCGGCCGACGATGCGGGCATCGAGCCCGACGTCGGCTCGCGGTGGGCGCTCATCTTCACCTCGGGCACGTCGTCGGCGCCCAAGGCCGTGATCTGCACGCAGCGCCGGCTGCTGCAAACCGGCGCGCGCATGGCGGCGATCATGGACCTCGGGCCCGACGACACCGGCTACATCTGCATGCCGCTCTTCCATTCGAACGCGCTGATGGTCGGATGGGCGCCGTCGATCGCCGTGGGTGCCTCGGTCGGGTTGGCGCGCCGGTTCACTGCGTCGGGGTTCCTCGACGACGTGCGCCGCTACGGCTCCACGTACTTCAACTACACCGGCAAGCCATTGTCGTATCTCGTGGCCACGCCCGCGCGGCCCGACGACGCGGACAACCCGTTGCGCGTGGCGTTCGGCAACGAAGGGTCGCCTGAGGTCGTCGAGACATTCGGGCGTCGGTTCGGCGTCGAGGTGATCGACGCGTTCGGCGCCACCGAGGGCGGGATCGCCGTGAATCGCGACGAGGGCATGAAGCCGGGGTCGGTCGGCAAGGTGGGGGACACCGTCAAGGTCGTCGACCCCGACGCCCACGTGCTGCCTGCCGCGCGCTTCAAGGCGGACGGTTCGCTGCTCAACGCCGACGAATGCGTGGGAGAAATCGTGAACACCGCGGGGGCAGGACCGTTCGAGGGTTACTACAACAACCCCGACGCCACCGACTCCACGTTGCGCGGCGGCTGGTACTGGTCCGGTGACCTCGGCTACGTCGACGACGAAGGTTTTCTCTTCTTCGCCGGTCGCACGGCCGACTGGCTGCGCGTCGACGGCGAGAACTTCCCGGCGGGACCGATCGAGGCCGCGGTCGGCCGACATCCCGACGTCGTGCTCGCCGCCGTGTACGGCGTACCGGACGAGCATTCGGGGGATCAGGTGATGGCGGCGCTGCAGCTGCGCGACGGCGCGGTGTTCGATCCGTCTGCGTTCGCGGCGTTCATCGATGCACTGCCCGAGGTCGGCCCGAAGTGGCGACCCCGTTACGTGCGCGTCGTCGTGGAGTTCCCCACGACCGGCACGAACAAGATCGTGAAGCGAACCCTCGTCCGCCAGAAGTACCGGCGCGACCTGTGCGGCGCCGACACGCTCTGGATGCGCGACCGAGGTGCGGAGGCGTACCGGGCCTTCACGGCACGGGACGAGGGTGCGCTGCGCGCCGCGCTCGAGCGGGCCGGGCGCGCCCGCTTCTGGGACCTCTAGTGGACCTCGCGTTCACCGCGGACGAGGAGGCGTTCGCCGCCGAGATCCGTGCGTGGCTCTCGGCCAACCTCGGGACGCCCGACAACACCCTCGAATGGGGCCGGCAGTGGCAGGCCAGGCTCGCGGCCGATCGGTGGGTCGGTATCCACTGGCCCGCGGCGTTCGGCGGACGCGGCGCCACGCCGGTGCAGGTCGCCCTCTACAACCTCGAGTACGCGCGCAGCCGCGCGCCTCAGCCCGTGAACCGCGTCGGCATCAACCTCGCGGGCCCGACGCTCCTCGCCCACGGCACGGATGAGCAGAAGGCGCGCTGGCTCCCCCGCATCCTCGATGCCAGCGAGCTGTGGTGCCAGCTGTTCAGCGAGCCCGGCGCGGGAAGCGACCTGGCCTCGCTCGCGACCCGAGCTGAAGCGGTCGACGGTGGTTGGAGTCTCACGGGGCAGAAGGTGTGGACGTCGTACGCGCGCGAGGCGAGGTGGGGCATCTGTTTGGCCCGCACCGATCCGGAGGCCCCCAAGCACAAGGGCATCTCCTACCTCGTGGTCGACATGCAGTCCGCAGGTATCGAGGTGCGTCCGTTGCGGCAGATCACCGGGGAGGCCGAGTTCAACGAGGTCTTCCTCGACGACGTGTTCGTGCCGCACGATCATCTCGTCGGCGTCCTGCACAATGGCTGGGCCGTCGCGAACACCACGCTGGCCCACGAGCGCGGCACGTCGTTTCCGTTCAAGGAGCAGGTCGTGCACGAGGCGTACCTCGACGACCTCTACCGCCTCGCGCTCGACACGGCGCAGCTCGACGACGTCGACATCGCCGACGCCTTGGCCGAGGCATTCATCGAGCTGCGGATCCTGCGTCTCCACAATTGGCGCACGCTCTCGCGTCTCGGTCGTGGCATCGAGCCCGGCCCGGAATCCAGCCTTGTGAAGCTCACATGGACCGACATGACGCATCACCTGTCCGACGCCGCGCTGGCACTCCAAGGTGCGGCCGCGCCGCTTGCCGGTCCCTGGCAGCGCCAGTGGCTGTGGTCGATGGCGTCGTCGATCGCGGGCGGCACGAGCGAGGTGCAACGTACGATCATCGGTGATCGGTTGCTCGGGCTCCCGCGCGGTTGAGTCCGTGCTTAGGCTCCTCGCATGACGGACGACTTGGCGTGGCTCGATGCGACCGCACAGGCCGAGCTCGTGCGAACAGGAGAGGTGTCCGCGGCGGAGCTCGTCGACGCGGCCATCGCCCGTATCGAGAAGGTCGATCCCGAGCTCAACGCGGTGATTCACCCTCGATTCGACAAGGCGCGCCGCGAGGCCGAGGGCGAGTTGCCCGACGGACCGTTCCGCGGCGTGCCCTTCCTCGTGAAGGACCTGTACGCCGGCAGCGCGGGCGATCCGCTGCACAACGGCACGAGGGTGTTGCGCGATGCGCACCACACGGCGAAGGAGGACAGCTGGCTCGTCGCCCGCTATCGGGCCGCGGGCTTCGTGATCACGGGCCGAACGAACACACCTGAGTTCGGTCTGGTGCCGACGACCGAGCCCGTTTCGCACGGTGCGACCCACAATCCGTGGAACCTCGATCACACGCCTGGCGGCTCGAGCGGCGGCAGCGGCGCGGCCGTCGCCGCGGGACTCGTGCCCGTTGCGCACGCCAGTGACGGCGGTGGCTCCATCCGCATCCCGGCGAGCATGTGCGGGTGCGTCGGTCTCAAGGTGTCACGCGGGCGCACCACGCTGGGACCCGAGGGCGACGAGAGCGGCGTCAGCGTTCACCACGTGATCACGCGCACGGTGCGGGATGCGGCCGCGGTGCTCGACGCCACGCACGGCCCCGGCGCGGGCGACACCGCGGTTGCGCCACCGCCGCGGCGGCCGTACGTCGACGAGGTGCGCGTTGATCCGAAGCCGCTGCGCATCGGGATGCTCGCCGCCAACCCCACCGGCGGGGTGTTGCACGCGGATTGCGAGAAGGCCGTGCGCGAGGCAGCCGCGTTGCTCGAGTCGCTCGGTCATCATGTCGACGAGTCGTGTCCCACTCCGCTGGGTGAGCCCGAGACGGCGCAGACGTTCGCGGCGCGTTGGTGCACCCAAGCGCGGCGCACGGTGATGGGTACCGGCCAGATCGTCGGTCGGGAGCTCACGGCCGACGACGTCGAGCCGATCACGTGGATCATGGCCGAAGCGGGGAAGTCGTTCAGCGCGGTCGACTATGCGAGCGCGCTGCATGCCTCGATGATGTTCAGCCGTCGTGTCGCCGCGTGGTGGGACGAGGGTTGGGACCTGCTCCTGTCGCCAACGCTCGGCGCGCCGCCACCGCGCCTCGGCACGATCCTCGATCCGAACGGTGGTGCGGCGGCGGTTGCCGCGCTCGTGCCCTTCACCACGCACTTCAACATCACCGGTCAGCCGGCGATCTCGTTGCCGCTGGCCTGGAACGACGAGGGTCTGCCGATCGGCGTGCAGCTCGCCGCCGCCTACGGGCGTGAAGACATGCTGTTCCGAATCAGCGGTCAGCTCGAGCGTGTTGTTCGGTGGGCCGATCGCCGTCCGCCTGTCGCCGCCGGCTGACGCGTCAGCTGGCCGCGAAGCGGATCGGGAGCGACTCCGGTCCGAAGATGCCGAACGGTGGTCGCCACGTGGTCTCGCCGTCGAGCGCGAGCTCCGGCATGGCCTGGGCGAGGATCGGCAGCGCCTCCTGCATCTCGGCGCGAGCAAGGCTCGCCCCGAGGCAGTAGTGGGGACCGCCGCCGAACGTGAAATGAGCCTCGCGGTTCGCCGTGATGTCGAACGTCCACGGCTCGTCGAATGCGGACGGGTCATGGTTCGCCGACGACGTCGACAGGTTGAGCATCGTGTTGGCCTCGAAGCGGAAGCCCTGGAACTCCAACTCGCTGGCGACCATCCGCGGGGCCACGGAGACCGCGCCGCGGAAGCGCATCGCTTCCTCCACCGCCTGCGCCGCGAGTGTGGGATCGGCGCGGAGCAGGTTCCACTGCTCTGGGTGCTCGGCGAACAACCACATCGCCAGGCCGAGCTGGTTGCGCGTGGTGTCGTATCCCGCGAACAGCAGCGAGCCGATCATGCGCAGCACCTCGGCGTCGGAGAGCCGGTCGTCCGCTTCGCGGGCGAGTACGAGCGCGCTCACGAGGTCGTCCTGCGGTTCGCGGCGGCGCTCGGTCATCAGGCCCGAGACGTAGTCCTTCATCGCGCTCATGCCCCACGTCACGTCGTCGAGGTGCGCGCCGAGCTGGAACGACAGCGCCCACGTGATCGCCCGGTTCCAACGCGCGAAGTCCTCGTGATCCACGTCGGGCACGCCGAGCAGGTGACACATCACCTCGATCGGGTAGTGCTCCGCGATGTCGGCCATGAAGTCGCACCGTCCCGCCCCGCGGATCGGGTCGACGAGCCGCAGCAACGTGGCGCGCATGTCGTCGCGATGCGTGTCGATCGCCCTCGGGGTGAACGCGCGGTTGACGAGCTTCCGGATGCGCGTGTGCTCGTCACCCTCGAGGGCGATGATCGAGTAGGCGAGCTCGTCGTACAGCTCGCCTTCCGTGATGCCCTGCAGGCGAACGAAGTCCGGCACGGAGCTGCGCAGATGCCGATCTGCGAGCAGCGCCTGCACCTCGGACCGGCCGATCACCAGCCCACCGATCGGCGTCCGCACCACCCAGCACTCGGTCCGCAGCGCTTCGAGCGCCGCCACCGG
>DASZHU010000370.1:0-14748 GCA_035937605.1 Acidimicrobiales bacterium
TGCGCACCACCTTGTACTCGGGCGGTTGCTTCGTCTCCGTGTCCGCGGTGATGCCATCCGGGACCGGCGCGCCGTAGCGCGTCGCGTTCTGAAACGTCGCGGGCGACTTCTGGTTCTCCTCGACCGTGCCGTCGGGTCGCACGTGGAGCCACGGTCCGCCCGAGTAACCGAGCACCGTCACCTCGTGGCCCTTGTCGACCTGGAGCTCGAGGAACCCGTCGCCGCCGACGACCTTGATGCCCACGCCCTGGACGGGGGGCACGACGCGGGTGACGGTCGACTTGTAGTCGCCGGGCTTCGCGGGATCGGCCCCGGCCGGCGAAGCGAGCAGCAGCAGGAGCAGCGCGGCGCCACCGAGGACGCGTCCCAGACGCACTGCCGCCGTCATGGATTCACGAGGACCTGGAACGTCGCCGTCATCTCCTCGAACTTCGAGACCTGAGCCCGGACGACGATGGTCCACGTGCCCGGGATCGACAGGTCATTGCCGTTCAGCTGATAGTGCCCCGGCCCGGCGACGAACGGTTGGCGCTCGAGCGGCCCGATCTGGCTCGAGGGCAACGAGAGGTCCAGCGTCAGCGCCTGCGCGAGCGCGGCGGGCCGCCCGGTGCTGTCGAGCAGGTACAGGTGCACGGCGTTGAAGCCGGCTCGGTTGGGGTCGACGACCAGATTGACCGAATCGTTGCCCAATGCCTCGGTCCTCGTGTAGATCACGCCGATGCCGGCGGCGCTGCGCGCCGGGGTGACGTGGACGAGCACGGCAGTCAGGCCGATGACGACCACCATCGCGACCGCCTCGATCCGCACCGTTCGCAACAGGTGCCGCCACACGTTGCGGCCGCTCTCCGCCGCACGTTGCAACGCCGGCACGAGCCGGTAGTGGTTGTACGCACCGACGAGCGCGACGAGGCCCACGAGAAGGGACTTCGCGATCAACAGCTGGCCGTACGTCGTCCTCGTCAGCGCCCGCCAGGCGCGCACCTCGGCCCATCCCAGTGTTGCGCCCGTGATGCCGACGGCGACGACGGCGATCGTCGCCATCGTCGTGAACCGCTCCACGACGCGACCGGCGGCAACGGGATCGTCGTCCTTCGACCGGCGACCGCCTAGCATCAGAGTGAGCAGTACGACACCGCCGAACCACGCGGCCGCGACGGCCACATGCACGATGTCGGCGCTCATGACGAGCAGACGCGGATCCGTGACGGTCGAGTGTCCTGTGAACGCGAACGAGATCGCAGCGACAACGGCTCCGACGAGCGCGACGACGCGCCACCGCAGTACCGATCCGATGACGACCGCGGCGAGGCCGACGATCGCCGCCACGGTCGAGAGCCCGACGCGGTCGGCGAGCACGTCGCCGAGCACTCCCGGGTGGGTGATCGCCCCGAATCCGAGGCCGGTGGCCAAGGCAGCGTCGATCGGGAGCTCGACGACGATCGCCACGGCTCCGACGGCGGAGCCGCCGACCACGACGCGCAGGAGCCGTCGGCGGTCGTCACCGCCATCGTGGATCAGCGCCAGGAACAGTGCTCCGCCGGCCGCGAGCAAGGCGCCCCCGTAGGCGAAGCCACGAGCGAACGCGCCGAAGATCTCCCAGCGCCGGTCCGACCCGGGGTCGAGACCGCCGGTGTACGCCTTGGACAGATCGGCGTTCCCGACCGTGAAGTCGAACGCACCGCGTACCGGATGCGAGTCAGCGGAGATGACCCGCCACGTGACCGTGTAGGCACCGTCGCCGAGCGTGCCCGAGAGCCCGACCGTCACGGTGTAGTCGCGGGCGATGACGTTGCCGTTGTCGACCCGCTTCCCCTTCTGATCGAACACGCGCACCGCACCCAGCGGAGCGGAGATGTGCTCGTTGTAGGTGAGCGAGATGATCGACGGCGACGTGTCGAGGTGCGAGTGGTCGGCGGGGCTCGTCGCCAACAGGGTCGCGTGCGCCGACGCGGGCCACGCCGCGAGCAACAGCGCGCCCATCGCGACCAGCGTCGCAACGAGCACGCGCCGAGTGAGGTGGTTCGCAGCTGGAGGAGCCGTGGTCGCCGGTGAGGATCGAGGGGGGAGCGAGCGGCCGGCCACAGCGGGCCGACACTAACGACGTACGGGCGCGAATCCCCGTCGTGTGGTCAGTGCAGTCCGTCGGGGGCGTCGCTGGCCCCCCGGTTGCCGTACTTGCGAAGTCCCCAGCGCATCGGGCGGCCGACCAGCGGATACATCGCACCGACCGCACCGAAGCGCCGCGGCACGGTGAGCTGCGTGAGCTCGCGCTCGATCATCCGCAGCACGCCGTCCGCGACGAGTGAGGGCGGGTACAGCTTCCCGTCGTACGGAGCGGATCCGTGCTGCCATATCTCGGTGTCGATCGGCCCCGGGCTCAGCACGCCGGCATGAACCCCGGTGCCGTGCAGCTCGATTGCCAGCCCGTGCGTCCATCGAGACAGCGCGGCCTTCGATGCCCCGTAGGCGGGCTCGCCCGGTGCGGGCACCGCTCCGGATACCGAAGTGAGGTTGACGATCGAGCCGCGGCCTTGCGCGAGCAGACCGGGAAGGGCGGCGCCGGCGAAGTGCACCGCGCCGAAGAAGTTCACGTTCATGATGGCGATCGCGTCGTCGACGGCGTGCTCGCGCACGTTCTCGCCGGGGCTGATGCCGGCGTTGTTGACGAGGATGTCGACTCGCCCGAGGCGTTCCCGCGCCCCCCGCATAACGTCGTCCGCGAACGACCGCTCGCTGACATCGCCGGGATGCGCGATCGACTCGGGCGCCGAGGCTCGGCACCGCTCGACGACCTCCTCGAGACGACCGGCGCGCCGGGCGACGGCCACGATCGTCGCGCCGCGGCGGGCGAGAGCCTCCGCGGTCGCGGCGCCGATTCCCGAGGATGCCCCGGTGACGATGGCGACGGACCCTTCGATGTTCACCAGTGAGACTTCCCCACGGACTCGGGTGACTCCTCCGGGGCGAATGATCGGGATCACGGCACACACGCCTTCGGAGCGCGCCTAGGAGGACCCGGAGGTGATGGTGGCGAAGTTTGGAGACAAACCCGAATCTGGAGGATTGCATGCGTTTGCCGAGAAGGGGGCGCCTCGCTGGCGCGGTCGTCGGAGCAGCCGCGGCGTTGCTCCTGTTCGCGCCGGTCGCGTCGGCGCGAATGGCGGGGCTGGCGGTCCGGAACAACAGCATCAGTGGCAACTGGGCGGGCTACGTGGCCGCGCCGGGCTCCGGCGTCACCTCTGTGACGGGAACGTGGCAGGTCCCCCAGGCCGGCGCCGTGCCGCCCGGGGTCTCGTCGACCTGGGTCGGAATCGGTGGTTTCGGAACAAGCGATCTCATCCAGGCGGGAACGCAGCAGCTGAGCCCGCCGTACAGCTCCTTCATCGCGGGTGGCGCGTACGGCGCGTGGTACGAGCTGCTGCCCGCCAACCCGGTGTTCTTCAACGGCTGCTCGCCCGACTTGGCGTGCACCGTGACGCCCGGCGACTCGGTGAGCGTCACGATCACGGGTGGCCCGACGCAGTGGACAATCTCGATGACCGACGCCCTGCGCTGGACGTATACGACCTCGCTCACCTACGCGTCGAGCCAGTCGTCCGCAGAGTGGATCCACGAGTCGCCCTCGCTCGCCGGCGTGCTGCCGGTGCCCGTCGGGAACTCCGGCATCGTCTCGTTCGCGGGGGCCAACACCGCGACGATCGGCGGCGCGACGCACAACATCGGTGCGAGCAACGCCGCGGCCACCGATGCGCTGCCGGTGGAGACCACGACGTCTTCGCTGAACTCGGCCGGCGACGCGTTCAACGTGTGCACCTACGCGGTGTCGTGCGCGGCGCCGCCGGGCTGACGCTCGAGGGTTCCTCGACGCAAGAACATCACCTCCAGGGCTGACACTGGATCCAGCCGCTGCGCAACATCAGCCACCGACGGCCTGGCTCTGAGCGCGACGCTTGTCGCGTTCTCGGGTCAGACGCGCATGGACAGCGACAGCGCGAAGTCGCCGGCCCGATCGGTCCACCAGTGCGTGATGCGGAACCCGGCGGCGTCGAGCTCGGCCTCGACGCGCTCGCGGCGGAACTTCGCGCTGATCTCGGTGCGCATCTCCTCACCCGCGCCGAACCCGACCTGGAGGTCGAGTGCTCGGACGTCGACGAGTTGCAGCGAACCCGATCGCAGCCGCATCTCGATCCACTCTTCGTCGGCGTTCCAGCGGGCGATGTGGTCGAACTGGTCCGGCACGAAACCGGCGTCGAGCTCCCGGTTGATCACGTGGAGCACATTGCGGTTGAACTCGGCGGTGACGCCCTGGGAATCGTCGTAGGCCGCGATCAGGCGGTTGCGGTCCTTCACGAGATCGGTGCCGAGGAGCAGGTGGTCGCCGTCGTCGAGGCCGCCGGCGAGCTCGCTGAGGAATTTGGCGCGCTCGGCGGGGGCGAGATTGCCGATCGTGCCGCCGAGGAACGCGACGAGGCGCCGTTGGCCGACCCGGGGCAGCAGCCTGAGATGACGCTCGAAGTCGCCGACCACCGCGTGCACGCCGACCCCCGGATACGTGGCGCTGATCGACTCACCTGCCGCGCACAGGGTGGTCTCGCTGCAGTCGAACGGCACGAAGTGGCGCAGCCGGCCGGCGTCGCGGATCGCGTCGAGCAGTAGCCGCGTCTTCGTCGATGTTCCGGAGCCGAGCTCGACGAGCGTGTCGGCCCTGCTCGCAGACGCGATGTCGTCTGACCGCCGGTCGAGGATCTCGCGCTCACGGCGAGTGGGGTAGTACTCCGGCAGGCGCGTGATCTCGTCGAACAGCTGGGAACCTCGGTCGTCGTAGAACCACTTGGGCGGGAGCACCTTGGGCGTCGCGGTGAGACCGCGCTCGACGTCGTCACGCAGCGCGCGCTCCATGTCCCGCGCATCGAGGTGGGTGTCGACGGTGATCGTCATGGAAGGGCTCCTACATTGAGGTCGGTTCGATGGGCGACGACGAGCGCGCCGTCGTCCACGCGCAGCCACGCGGGGTCGTCGTCGAACGGTTCGGAGGCAACGATGGCGGCGCGCTCGGTGCGCAGCGTGAACAGGGTGTCGCCGCAGGCCGTAGCGACGATCGTGATGCCGTCGGTGAGCATGCAGTTGAGCCGCGATCCGGGCGCCAGCGCGAGCGTCGTGCGGATGACGGACGCAAGTGCCTCGCTGGGTGCGGCGCCATCTGCGAGCGCGTCGACGACCAGCCCGAAGAGCACCTCGCTGTCGGTCGAGCCCTCCGTCGCCGCGAGCGATGCGTCCGACAGCCGGCGTCGCAACACGATGCCCGAGCCCTTCGCGCCGTGCCAGTCGAGCACGTACCCGTTGTGCGCGAACAGCCATTGGTCGCGCAGGTAGGGCGCGGTGTTGGCTTCGTTGACGGGTATCCCAGGGCTCGCATTGCGAATCGACGCGATGAACAGCTCGCTGCGAATCGCGCCGGCAATGTTGGCGAACGACTGGTCGCTCCACATCGGAACGGGCTTGCGATAGCGCGCCGGCTCGGGCCGGGCGTCGGGTGCGTACCAGCCGACGCCAAAGCCGTCGGCGTTGATGCGTCCGTGCGCCTGGTGGCGTGGTCGGTACGACTGCCGAAGCAGCGAGTGCTCGGGTTCGAGGACGACGGAACCGAGCGCAACCGGCTCTCCCGCGTAGGCGAGCAACCTACACATCAGCTGCGCACCGGAAGCCGGCGAAGATCTGTCGCCGGATCGGGAAGTCCCAGTTGCGGAACGTCGTGCGGATCGCGGCAGCGTGGGTCGCCCACGATCCACCCCGCAGCACCTTGTAGTCCGGCCCGAAGAACACCTCGGAGTACTCGCGGTACGGGAACGACACGAATGCGGGCCACCCCGCGAACGACGACGATGTCCACTCCCACACGTGGCCGGTGTTCGGCGGCGCGGCGACCTCCCACTCGACCTCGGTCGGCAATCGCTTGCCCGCCCAGCGAGCGAATGCGTCGGCCTCGTACCAGCAGACGTGTTGCACGGGCTCGTCGGGCGCGAGGTCGACGAGGTGACCGAAGCGCCGCACGCCACCGTCGGGCTCCCAGAACAGGGGCCCGCGGGCATCGTGTTCGTTGCGCCAGCGCCATCCGTCGGGATGCCAGACCTTCTCGTCGTCGTAGCCGCCCGCGGCGATGAACTCCACGTACTCCGCGTTCGTCGCCGGCGCGTCGTCGATCGCGAACGGTTCGACGTGCACCTCGTGCGCGGGTCGCTCGTTGTCGTAGGCCCACGCCGCCTCGCTGGTGCCGACGACGTAGGTGCCGCCCGCGATGGTCGTCGCCGTGGCGCGTTCGATCGCGCGCGGCCCTCCCGCGAACGGCGTCGATGCGCCGGAGAGTTGGATCGTCGCCAGCATCGTCTCGTCGTGCTGGTGCTCGTGTTGGATGACCATGCCGTAGACGAAGCCGTCCACCAGCAGGCGCGGGTCGTCGATGGAGACGTGTGGCGCGGCGAGCAACCCCAACGCCCGCTCTCGGACCTGGTCGACGTAGGCACGGGTCTGAGCCGGGGTGAGCAGGGGCAGGCTCGGACGGTCGGCGCGCGGATGCTTGAACGCGTCGTACACGTCGTCGTGCTGCGCACCGACCGCGTCGCCGCCGAGGGCTCGCACGAGCCACAGGTCCTCGTAGTTGCCCACATGAGCGAGGTCCCACGCCAGCGGCGACATGAGCGGCGAGTGCTGCGCGGTGAGGAACTCGTCGTCGAACGGCTCGAGGAGCCCGAGCGTTCGGGCGCGTGCCTCTTCGAGGCCGGCCGCGATCATCGACACGCCCGCTCCAGGATCTCGTCACGGCCCGGTCCATCGAGGAGGAGCCCGATGGCGTGCTCGGCGAGCGCCGGCCATTCATCATCGGCACAGGCATCGAGCGTGCGGATCTCGAGGAAACCCCGCGGCCGCACGGGTGGGAACAACGTCGTCAGGTGCTCCCTCAGATCGGCCTCGGTGGGCCATCCGAGGGGATGGCCGTGCTCGATCCAGTCCCGGAATCGGAAGTGTCCGAGCACGGGCTCGCAGTCGTCCGGTCCGATGCGGATGAACATGACGCGCGCGTCGAACGCGTAGGCGGGCCAGGCCGTGCGCGGGTCGGTGCCCCCGACAGCGGCGGTACGCGTCGCGTCGATCCGCGACCACACGTCGAGTCGGTTCGGTGCCGGCGTCGAGCCGCGAGCGTGGAGCGATCCGGCCACGACGTGCGCGGCGCGCCATGCATCACGAACGTCGCCGTCGAAGTCGACGTTGATCTGGATCGACGCCGAATTGCACATCATCGTGCGGCCGTCGACGCCAGCGTGGTCGAAGTACGCCTCCATGGCGCGATAGCGCGCGGTGTCGACGACCCGGGCCGGCGCGCGGTGGCAGTCGAGGCCGCGCCCGACGAGCTCGACCCCGATGCCGGCGAGCGCGTCGCGCAGGCGGGCAGCATCGGTGCGGGCGGCGTCGATGGCGTCGCTCACGGCGTCGAAGGGGCGCGTGCTGATCTCGAGCTGTCCGCCGGGCTCGACGCTCAACGCGCTGTGGCAGGGGAGGCGGCCGTCGAGGGCGTCGAGCACGGGCCGGAGCTCGTGCAGGTCGACGCGACGGGTCGGGTCGTCGAAGGGGAAGGTGAGCCATTCCAACTCGAGGCCCACGCGGGGCGTCGAGGTCAGGGGGTGAACGGCCAGATCACGGACGAGTGCAACTGCGTCGCCCGCGGTCAGGCACCGCGAGGGCGACGGCACGACGGACTATCGATATCCGAAGAGTGCCGCTACCCAACTGAGGTTGCGCACCGGCGCCAACCACAGATAGTCACTACCTCCGACACGGACCATGGCGAGCCTCCCCTGATCGGCGGACGGGGCGACGCTACCGCCGCGCTCTCGCGATGCGGCGTCGCTCGTCCAGTTGTGTTTGCCCGGGCAACGAAGCACGAAGTCCCGGCCTGGTTGCCCGGGCAAACCCAGGTATCCGTGGCACGTTCCGTGGTCCCCGGCGCTGTCACACCCCACTCGTACCATCGCGGTGATGGTTGAAGGCACCCCCGTCGGCCGAGTCATCGGCACCGAAGACGCCACTCCCCTCGAGTTCTGGGTGGGTGTCGGCCCGGGCGCGTACCTGCAGCTGGACGATGTCGTGGCGCTGCAACGGGTGCTGCCCGACGGTGAGATCGTGAAGGTCTACGGGGTCGTGTCCCAGGTGCGGGCCCGGCACGACGGGGTGCGCTTCGACAGCGACGTGTTCCTCGTGGCCGACGGTGTGCTGCCCGCGGAGGTGAGCGAGGCGGCGCAGGTGCAGGCGACCCGCTTCGAGCCCGAGGTGCTCGTGCCGCCCCGCCCCGGTGATCCGGTGCACCAAGCCACCGGTGTCGAGCGCGATCGCGCGCTCGGGTTCGACGAGGTCGCCCGCAAGCTCCCCGCCGGCCTGTCCCGCGACGGCGAGCCCGTCTACATCGACGTCGACTTCCTCGATGGCACGAAGGGCGCGCACGTCAACATCAGCGGGGTCTCGGGCGTCGCCACCAAGACGAGCTACGCCACGTTCCTCCTCTACGGGCTGTTCCACTCCGGTGTGCTCGGCGCGGAGGCCATCAACACGAAGGCGCTGGTATTCAACGTGAAGGGCGAAGACCTCCTCTTCCTCGACCATCCCAACTCGGCGCTGGGTCCGGAGCAGGCCGACCGCTATCGCGCCCTGCGGCTCCCGGCCGACCGCTTCGCCAGCGTGGGCGTGTGGGCGCCCCCCCGGCGCGACGACGTCGGCATCGCCGCTCCGGATGTGGCCAGCCGGTCGCTCGGGGTGCGCAGCTTCTTCTGGACGATCCACGACTTCTGCGACCAGGGCCTGCTGCCGTTCCTGTTCGCCGACGCGGAGGACGATCGCCAGCAGTACACGATGGTCGTGCACAACGTCACCGCCGAGCTGCAGCGCGCCGCGCGCGACCACGGCAACCCTGTCGACGGCACCGTCAGCTTCGACGGGCGCGTCGTGCGTCACTTCGACGAGTTGGTCGACGTGATCAACGAGCGCGTCCTCAGCGACGACGGCGAGCTGGGGCCGTGGGCCGGCCGCGCCATCACCGGCGGCACGGTCAACGCGTTCCTGCGCCGGCTGCACGGCGCAACCCGTCACGTGCGTCACCTGGTCCGGGCCGACGTGGCTCGCCCCGACCAGCACTCGGTGGTGTTCGACCATCAGGTGACCGTCGTCGACATCCACAACCTCAACGACCGCGCGCAGCGCTTCGTCGTTGGCGTGCTCCTTCGTCGCGCGTTCGAAGCGAAGGAGCGGGCCGGCACCGCGCGCCCACTGCAGCTGATCGTGCTCGACGAGCTCAACAAGTACGCGCCGCGTGAGGGCTCCAGCCCGATCAAGGAGATCCTCCTCGACGTGGCCGAGCGCGGTCGTTCCCTCGGCATCGTGCTCATCGGGTGCCAGCAGACGGCAAGCGAGGTCGAGCGCCGCGTGGTCGCCAACTCCGCCGTCCGTGTCGTCGGGCGACTCGATCCGGCCGAGGCCGGTCGCGGCGAGTACGGCTTCCTGCCCCCCACGCAGCGCCAGCGGGCCACGATCGTGAAGCCCGGCACGATGATCCTGAGCCAGCCGATGCTGCCCGTGCCGATCGTGCTCGAGTTCCCGTTCCCGGCGTGGGCGACGCGCTCGTCAGAAGCCGGCGCCAACCCGGCGCTCGCCGATGCCGGCGTGCCCGACAACCCGCTCGAAGGTCTGCCGCGCTGATGCGGTTCCTCCACACGGCCGACTGGCATGTGGGGCGCACGATCCGCGGGCGGTCGCGGGCCGACGAACACGTGGCGGTGCTCGCCGAGCTCGCACACGTTGCCCGCGAGCACGAGGTCGACGCGGTGCTCGTGTGCGGCGACGTGTTCGACACCGCCGCGCCGAGCCCCGAGGCCGAACAGATCGTGTACCGAGCGTTGCTCGACCTGGCCGCCACCGGTGCACGCGTCGTCGTCCTCGCCGGCAATCACGACAGCGACCGCCGCCTCCAGGCGGTCCAACCACTGCTCGAGTTGGGTGCGGTCGTCACCCGTCCGGTGTTCGACGAGCCCGACAACGCCGTCGTCGAGCTGCCGAGTCGCGACGGGCGCGAGACGATGGTGCTCGCGCCGCTGCCGTTCCTCTCACAACGCTGGATCGTGCGGGCCTCCGACCTGATGGGCAGCGACGCGGCCACCTCGGTGCAGTTGTACGAGGAGCGCTATCGCCGCCTCTGCGCGTGGATGTGCTCGCGCTTTCGCGACGACGCAGTCAACGTGATCGCGGCGCACGCGTTCGTGCACGGTGCCGACGCCAGCGGGTCCGAGCGCGCTGCGCACCTCTCGTCGGCCTACGGCGTGCCGTCCACGGTGTTCCCGGCCACCGCGCACTACGTGGCGCTCGGCCATCTGCACCGGCCACAGGAGATCCCTGGCCCGTGCCCGATCCGCTACTGCGGCTCCCCTCTCGCGCTCGACTTCGGCGAAGCAGGTCAGCAGAAGATTGCGGTCATCGTGGCCGCGTCTCCCGGCACACCGGCTCGGACCACCGAGGTGGCACTCGAATCGGGACGTCCGCTCGTCGTGGTCAAGGGCACGCTCGCCGAGCTCCAGTCGACATCGGTGCCCGACGACGCGTACGTGCGAGCGCACGTGCGCGAGAAGCTACGCGTCGGGCTCGCGGACGAGGTCCGCGCGCTCCTGCCGAACGTCGTCGACGTGGTGCTCGAGGCTCCGGCGAAGAGAGGTGACGGACTGCAGCCGATCGAGCCGCGGGGCGATCGCAGCGCGCACGACCTCTTCGCGAGCTACCTGCGCGAGTCCGACGTCGACGATCCGCATCTCGTCGGGCTGTTCTCCGCCCTGTACGACGAAGCGACGGCTGCGTCATGAGGCCGGCGCGGCTCGAGCTCGAGGGCTTCACGGCGTTCCGCGAGTCGACCGTGGTGGACTTCGAGGGCGCCGACTTGTTCGCGCTCACGGGCGCAACGGGCAGCGGCAAGACGTCGGTCCTCGACGCCATGGTGTTCGCGCTCTACGGCAATGTTCCCCGCCTGGCCGACCAACGCGCCGTTGCACCCGTCATCGCGCAGGGCATGGCCGAAGCGCGAATCCGGCTCGACTTCACGATCGGCGACGAGAGCTTCACGGCCACGCGCATCGTGCGGCGTACCAAAGGGGGTGGGGCCACCACCTCCGAGGCGCGGCTCGAGGCCAACGGCGAGGTGCTGGCGGGAACGGCCGACGAGGTCAGCGACGCGGTCACGAGGTTGCTCGGGTTGACCTACGACCACTTCACCAAGTGTGTCGTGCTTCCGCAGGGCGAGTTCGCGCGCTTCCTACACGACAAGCCCGCGGCGCGCCAAGACCTGCTGATCTCCCTGCTCGACCTCGGCGTGTACGACCAGATGGCCGACCTCGCCGGCAAGCGCGCCGCCGCGGCGCGAGCCGAGGCCAACGTGCTCGATGCTCGGCTCGACGACCTCGCGGGCGCCACGCCCGACGCGATCGCCGCTGCGACGAGGCGGGTCACCGCGCTGGTCGAGCTGGTCGGCGACCTCGACGCGTCCACTCCAGAGCTCGCCGCCCTCGATGCGGAGGCCGAGCGTGCGGAAGACGACGCCACGAAGGTGGCCGACGACGCGCGTCTGCTCGCAACCGTGAAGGCTCCGCACGATCTCGCCGCACTGCATCGTCGGCAGGTCGAGGCAGTCGCGGAGCTCGCGTCGGCGATCGACGGGGTCACCGGCGCGGACGCCACGCTCTCGACCGCAGAGGCCACGCTGGCATCGTTGGGCGACCGCACGGTCCTCGCGCGTTGGCTCGACGGCTACGAGCGGCTTGCGGGCCTTCGCGAGCGGCGGGTCAAGGCCAAGGTCGTGGTCGTCGAGCGTCGCGCCGACCTGCAGGCGGCCCAGACGGCGCTCGACGCCGCGCAGGCGGCACTCGATGCGGCGGTGGAAGCGGAGGACGTGATCAGTGCGGCCCACCGCGCTCACCGCGTCCGCGCCGATCTCGTCGTCGGCGAGCCCTGTCCGGTCTGTTTGCACGAGGTGGAGGCACTTCCGAAAGGAAAGGCCGCCCCGGCCATCACCGCGAGTCGCAAGGCGCGCGACAAAGCAGAGCGCGACCGGCGCGCCGCGGGCGAGGCGCACAGCGCCGCGTCCCAGGCACTGGCCGTCGCCAACGAGAAGCTCGTCGATCTCGGTGCCGACATCGGGGGCGCATCGTCCGCGCTCGACGGTGCTCCTGTCCTCGACGACGTGCAGGCGAAGCTCGACGCCGAGACTCGCGCCAGTGCGGAAGTCGATGGCTTCCGAGCGGCGGTCGCGTCGGCGCGTGCCGCGCACGCGAAAGCGCTGGCTCAGCGCGAGTGCGTCGAGGCCGACGAGCGCGATTCCCGTGCATACTTCGACCGCGTGCGCGATGGGCTCGCCGCGCTCCAGCCGCCGGCACGCGAAGGTGGGTCGGTTGCGCTCCTCGACGAGTGGAACGCGCTGGCCGAGTGGGCGAGCGTGCAGGCCGCGGCCAAGGCCGAGGCGGCGCGCGAGTTGCACGAGCGGGTCGTGACCATCGCGAGCGAACGAGCGGCTCGCCTCGCCTTGCTCGCCGAACGCTGCGCCTTGGTCGATCTCGTCGTGCCCGCCGGCGTCGACCCCGCCGCGGCGGCGCGAGAGACCCTCGGTCGCACCCGGGCCGAGCTCGACGCGTTGGAACAGCGCGCCGGCGACGCGGAGCGCCTCCGCCACGAGCTCACGACCGTCGAGTCGAGCGCGGCGCTCGCACGAGGGCTCGCGCTGCACCTCGACGCGCGCCACTTCGAGAAGTGGCTGCTCGACGAAGCGATGAGCGAACTGGCGCTCGGCGCGACGGAGCTGTTGCGAACGCTCTCCGGTGAGCAGTACTCGCTGCGGGTCGACTCGAAGAGCGGCAACTTCGTCGTCGTCGACCATCGCAACGCCGACGAGGTGCGCGCCGCCCGGACGCTGTCGGGAGGCGAAACCTTCCTCACGTCGCTGGCGCTCGCACTGGCGCTCGCCGATCGCATCGCGACGCTCGCGGCTCGCGGCTCGGCTCGTCTCGAGTCGATCTTCCTCGACGAAGGCTTCGGCACGCTCGACCCCGAGACGCTCGACGTGGTGGCGTCGGCCATCGAAGAGCTCGGTGCCGGCGGGCGGCTGGTCGGAGTCGTCAGCCACATCGCCGAGCTCGCCGAGCGGCTGCCGGTTCGGTACGAGGTACGGCGCACCGGCAACGCCTCGACGGTCGTACGGATCGATCGATGATGCGGGTCGCGATCGACGCGTGGGATCCCGGCTACGGAGCCGGCGCAGCCGACGCGCGCGCGCTCGTGCCGAGCGAGGTACCAACCGACCCCAATGCCGAGGTTCCGATCGAGCGGTGGGCGCCGCGGCGCGCCCACGACGCGCCGCCGTGGGAATCCGTGGTGTTCGTCGACGGAGTACAGCGCATCGACGCGCGCGCCTGGGTCACCGGCGACGACGGCATCACCCGCCAAGGGCTGTGCGTCAGCGTCGCGGCCGGCGCGGTGCGCTGCGATGGGCGAGCCGAGGTGCTCGACATCATGGTCGACCGTGCGCTCGTGTCGCCGGTCGAGGGCGCGGACCACCTCGTGACGAGGCACGGGGTGTGGCGTCACGTTCCCGTCGCCGATGACGACATCGATGTGCTCGACAAGGCGATCGCGCGGCTGCGGAGCACGCTCGAGGTGTCGTTGGCGCAGCGGGTCGCGGCGGCCGGCGACCAGATCGTTGTCGACGGCCCGTTGAGTCAGCACCGTCACCTCGCGGGGGCGCTCGGTTACGTGAAGACGTTGCAGCGGGGCTACGGCCCTCCCGACGTGTTGCGGGTGGCCGGCGAGTTGCAGCCGGGTGAGCGCACGCCGATGCTGATCATCGGCGAGAGCGTCGCGCGCTGGTCGTGGTATGTGCGATTGCCCGGTGCGATCGTGCATCCATTGGCCGGCGTCGTGCGCTGTGAAGCGGCGGGCGACCTGTCACCCGAGTCCGCCGCCGCGCTCGCGGACTGCTCGGCGCGTTCGCTGCCGCGGTTCGCGTCGGCCGCGCACAAGGACACCCGCGCCCCGCAGAACCTGTATCCGATCGCCGGCCTCGAGCGCGTGCTGCGCGCCCGCCTCGGTGACCAGGGGCTGTTGCTGCGAGCGTTGCGCTCCGCCGCGGCCTGACGCCCGCTAGAGGGCGATCGACGGCTCGGTGATGAAGTCGATCAGCTGCTCGACGGCGCCCACTAGCGCGGGCTCGAGATCGCGGTAGGAGTGCACGGAACCGAGTAGCCGGCGCCAGAGCGTCGCGGGGTCGGGCTCGCCGAGCTCGCGGCAGACGCCTTCCTTCCACGGCGTGCCCCTCGGGATCGCGGGCCAGTGGGGCAGGCCGATGAGCGATGGTCGAACGGCCTGCCAGACATCGATGAACGGCGTGCCGGTCACGAGCACGTGCGACGACGTGATCGACTCCGCGATGCGCCACTCCTTCGTGCCGTCGACGAGATGGTCGACGAGCACCCCGAGCCGGCGGCCCGGGCCGGGTTGGAAGTCGAGCACCGCTTCGGCCAGGTGGTCGAGGCCGTCGAGCCGTTCGACAACGACACCCTCGGCCCGCAGATCGTCGCCCCATACCTTCTCGACGAGCTCGGCGTCGTGGACGCCTTCGACGAGCATGCGGCTCGCCTGCGCGACGCGCGCCTCGTGAGCCACGGCGACCGAACCCGA